>NZ_JAZHLI010000058.1:0-26314 GCF_036549475.1 Aurantimonas sp. A2-1-M11
ATGATCTCTGGCGCGCTGTCGGCGATATCTGCGCCCTCTTCACATCCGACGAATGCTGGAATTATTTCAAAGCTGCAGGCTGCGTTGCAGATTAATCGCCCGACGCTCTAGTCTGCTGTGCCCGACAGCCTCCGCTCGCATGGATGTCGAGCGCGCGTGCGCTTCGCGCTCGCAGCAACCGTCGACCAGGCGGTGGAGATCGGCGGTGTTGATCCAGCCCGCATCTACGTCGACAAGGGCTATCGCGGTCACGACTATGCCGGCTCGGGCTCGGTGATGATTGCCGGCAGCAAACGCGGCCTGACCGCCACGATGAAACGGGAACTGAAACGACGATCGGCCATCGAGGCCACCATCGGGCACATGAAGACCGATGGGCGACTGGACCGCAACTTCCTCCTCGGCCATGCTGGCGACGCCATCAACGCACTCCTCGTGGCCGCCGCCCACAATCTACGCCTCGTTCTCACCGTCCTGGCGCTTTGGCTTGTCTGGTTCCTGCAAGCAGTCCAGCCGAAAGCGGCGAAACCGTATACGTCCGAATCGCGGTCCTTCGCCAGGCATTCGATGGCCTTGGGATATTTGGCGCCGTATTTCTCTTGGAAGACCTCGAAGCCATCGCGTTGGGCGATAAACGAAGATCGATAGTGCGGAGCGCGGGCGCAAACTTCGCCTGCCGAAACGCCGTTCGAGGTCAGCGCAACAGCACCTCGGCGAGCATCATCGCAGCCATCAGCCTCTTCGTTCGGATCGTCAATGACGATCTTTTCGCCTGCATCCTGAACCGGATGACCTCGTCACCGGCCACGGCCACCGACGGACGCGCGAGCGCGTCACGGCACTGCGCTCACGACGCGTATCGGCTATCGCCAGCCGCTCGTGCCACGGACAAAAGACTGCCTCCTGTGGGCTTGACCCAATAATCGACGCCAGCTGCTCTGTGTGCTCCGTTTCAACCGCAGAATTTGGCCTCAAGGGCTCGCCCTGTCTCTCGGCCCGCTGTGGTGATCTCATAGGGCGCGTGCAATTCGTCGGCCGTCTTCCGAACGAGCTCCTTACGTTTCAGGTACTGCATCAGCGCGTTCATAGAGATGCGCGGGATCTCGAGTTCCTCGGCGATACTACGAGTCCTGGCGGGCCCATGTCGAACAAGGTGCGCCAGCACTTGCCGCACCCGGTCCGATCTAACCGGCAACGCCGGCAGGTCAGCTGTCCGGGCAGCAGGATTGCGTTGGCCGTTTCCGCGGCCTGCCGGCGTCAACCGATGCAGAGCGGCGTCGCGGGATCGGCCTGCGATTTCGACAAGTCCCTTCTCAACAAGGGACTCGATCACCGACGCTGTCTCTGCCGGCGGCCTGTGGGTCGCCCCAGCAATCTTCGAAATCGTCGTGCCGTCTGTCTCTGGGAATGCGGAAAGCACCGCCTCTTCTGATACTCGAAGCAAGAGAGATGGATCGTCGGTGCGAGCCAATATGTGCAGCGGGCGGTCCGGGTCACCTATGCGGACCAGATCCAGTGCCGCCAAGCACACTGCCAGCTGATGGATGCGCTGGGGACTAAGGCCGAGTTCCTCGGCAAGGTCTATTCCGCGCCGTGGGCGCCCGAGAAGATCTAGAAGACGTTGACCCGATGGGCCGGGCTTTCTCCGGCGCTTTCGGCCTCGCTGTCGTTCGCCTTCCGGCGCAACCACGACTGCAACCTCCGCTCCAATCGGCGCGAGACACAGTCTTCGTTGACGCTTCTCGACCAATCCTGCGGAGGCAAGACGACCAAGGGCGGCATCGGTCTGAACGAGATCAAGCTGAACGCGCAGGGCAATACGGGTCTTCGTATCGGCGCCAGACCGGATCGCCTCGAGGCACGCCGCCTCTGCCTCGCTTAGGCATACAGTATCGGATGGGAACAGAGACATGGCTCGGAATCCTGCCTGACCGGGGCAGCTATCGCAAGCTCGCGGGACACGCCCACAACACGCCCACGGCCCCCGATTAAACGTTCGCACTTCGTCCGGTGGAGGCGTTGTCGTCAGTATTCGGTAGATCTGCATCCGGGAGCATCCAACGGCATTTGCGATCGCCGTCGCGCCCATGCCAGACGCGCGCAGCGCCTCAATGTCTCGTAGTAGCTGTTATCTGGCATGCGGTTGGTTCTCAGATGGAAAAATGCCCAGCTGCATCGCGGCCTGTAGCGTGCTAGCCGCTGCGATCGCTAGATCCTCCCGGCCGCTTCGCGCGCAGATTTGCATGGCGATGGGCAACCCGTCCGCGGTCGTGGCGACCGGCACCGAGATCTCGCAGAGGTCCAGATAGTTGGCGAGCCGCGTCAGCCGAGACATCGGGAACAGCGTCTCGTCGACATCGGACAACGGGCAGGCGGGCATGGATGTCGCCGGCAGCAGGATGACGTCGCCGTCGCCGAGGAGATCGTCGAGCCTCTCCAGTGCATCGCGCCGTGCGGCCACCAGCGCGTCATAGGCTTCGTCGCTGATGCCGGCGCCTTGCCCGGACGCGGCTGCGCACGGCCGGGTCCAGCGGCAGGTCCGGATTGTCCACCAGATGCCGCAGAGCGTCATAAGCTTCCTTTGCCATGATGGCACCAGTGTCGGACTGGTAGTCGACGAGCTTGCGAGGCAGGACGAGGGGCTGCGCCGAAAAGCCTTGTTCGGACAGGGCAGCGATGCTGGCGAGGAAGGTTGCGGCCACGCTCGGTGCCAGCGGGTCCAGTTCCGCGCGTTGGGGCGTTCTGACGATGCCTGACGATGCCTGCCTCTCGCGCGGTCCAGTCTCAGGTTCTCGCATGGCCTCGAAGATCAGCCGCGCATCGTCGATGTGATGGGTGAGGGGGCCGATCGTGTCGAACGTGGGCGACAGGGGCGCCACGCTCCGGGTGGAGACCGCGCCCCAGGGATGGCCGCGGAGATCTACGGGATCAGCGTCCAACGTGCGGGGCGGCGCTGTCCAGCACCACGACCCGCGTGCCAGTGGGTGTCGGGTTGCCCATCGCGCCTTCGGTGCCGCACTGGCCGCGCAGGAGCCGGGTCAGACGATACCGACCGGGCGCGAGCAGTTCGGCCGCGCCCGCCTGTACGATCTCCCAGACACCCGGCGCGGATTCCACCGCCAGCGCGTTTGCCCCGCCGAACAGCGTCAGGTCGGTGACACTTTCCAGCGTGCCGGTCAGCAGATCGACCACTAGCGCGTTTTCGAGATCGAAGCCCGAAGTGGGGCCCGCATAGAGGTCCGACACGAGCGCCCCGATCCGGGCCCGGCTGCCGAACGTGGTCAGCAGCTCGAAGCCATCGGTCGAGGGGCTGCGGAAGACCGCCATCTCACCGGGCCAGGGAACCGCGTGCGCGACGACCAGCGGCCGATGCGCGGGCTGGTCCTCGGTCAGCTGCGGCAGGCAGCCCGGGTAGCGACGCCGCGCGGGGATCGCCGGGTGGCAGATCGTAGGTCGCCCGATCCTGGCGGACCGCTTCGATGCCACGCGCCTCGGCGTCGGCGATGGAGACGAGCCGCAGATCGACAAGTCGCCCGTCATGCTCCAGTCGGATCGCATCAGCCGGATCCAGCGCGAGCTGCGAGGGCGGCAGGCGGAACGCCGCCGTCTCCCGACCCACCCACGCTTCCATCAGCGCACGGCGGCAGCGGCGCTCGGCCTCCTCGGGCGGCACCGCCACTGGAAAGCTCTCGGACGCGATGCGCGTCGTGTCCACGGTGAAGCGCCGCGCCTCGACGAGGGCCGCGTCGTAATCCTCGTCGGCACGGGCGACCTGCCATTTCAGCGCCTGCGGCAGTTCGGTCTCCTGGCCGCGCGTAGCGCGGCACCTCGGGCATGCCGGTCTCGATCGACATGCTGGGCAACGTCCACAACCCCGACTGGAACTCGTGGCTGTACTGAGCCACCGCGCCGATCGTCGTCGGGTGCCGAAGGCCGCCTTCAGCCAGAACCCGAAGGCCTCTGCGTCGAGCGGCACCACGACATCGCCGTCCGCCGTCACCGCGTCCTTGATCGGCGCCAGCGGATCGCGGCCGTAGCCCAATAGATCCGAGTTCAGGAGCGGCTGCTCCGCGCCGAGCGAGGTGCTGGCGAAGGGCATGCGGGTGAAGCCGCTCGCGGGTTCCATAGGTCGTCTCGAACGCAAGCGCCATCAGCGCCCGCGCCCCCTGGGCTCGTGCCATGGCGTTCTCCTCGGGTTGTCGGGATCAGCCGAGCGGATCGGCCGTGGAATAGTGCAGGACGATCGGGATCACGGCAGCCTTCAGGCTCGTCGCGCCCTCGACTGGCAGATCGACAGGACCCGGTGCCTCGGCCTCGACCCAGTCGCAGAGCCCGCCCAGCGTACGGTCGGCGGCGAGTGCCGCGCCGATGCTGGCGGTCAGCGTGTCGAAAGCGGCGTCACGGTCGGCGCCCTGCACAACCGTCTCGATCTCCGCGCGGTGCTGATAATGGTACGCGAGCGGCGACAGCGTCACCTCGGGCTCCCCCGGCTCGCCGTCGCGCAGGATCAGCAGTCCATCGGCCGGCACGCGCTCGGGCAGGACGTCGCCGCGGAGCGCGGCGGCGGGCAGCGCCGAAAGCCGCGCGTGCAGGGCGGCAAGAATGGTTTCGCGAGGGGAGGGCATTGTCGGTAGCTTTGAATCCTCGCCGACGCTATCAAGGCGCAGGCTTGTTACTGATCGTGCAGGCGGACTTGCGCTGGATCAGTCATCTTCATGGTTGTTCATGTTAGGTGATCACACACAGGAGAACCGACATGCAGTTCCAACTGAATACCGACTCTAATATTCAAGGCGATGACCGACTGGCCGAGGTGGCCGAAACGGTTGTCAAGTCGGCGCTGGGGCATCTGACCAACCGACTGTCACGGATCGAGGTGCATCTGGCCGATATGAACGGCGCCAAGGGAGGGGCAGACGATATTCGCTGCACCGTCGAGGCGCGGCCCGAGGGGATGCAGCCGCAGACCGTCACCCACAATGACGCCAACGTGGACGCGGCCTTGCGCGGCGCGGCAAAAAAGGTCCGCGCCCTTCTGGACAGCGAATTCGGCAAGCTGGATCGGCGCTGATCCTGCTCGGCGCCGCGCCCTGCACGGCGATGGTCTTCGTCTGGTCACAGCTGACGAAAGGCGACCCCAACTACACGCTGGTGCAGGTCTCGGTGAACGACCTGATCATGGTGGTGGCCTTCGCGCCGATTGTGGCCTTGCTTCTGGGCGTGACCGACATCAGCGTGCCGTGGGAGACGCTGATCCTGTCGGTCGTCCTATACATCGTCATTCCCCTGATCGCGGGTCTCCTGACGCGCCGGGCGCTGATCGCGAGAGGTGGCGAGGCCGCCGTGACGACGTTCACGGCACGGATCAAGCCGGCCTCGGTCGTGGGTCTCCTGATAACCGTGGTGCTGCCCTTCGGCTTTCAGGGGCCTGTGAAGACAAGCAGAGCGATGAACGAGGCGACGCCAATCCCCGCGGTCAGCCAGATCGCCGAACGCCCCAGGCCGTCAGCGCAGCGCCGAAGATTAGAGGCGCCGCCGCCTGAAGGACGCGAGCGGGTGCGTCGAGCCAGCCGATCCGCCGCCCGTATCCCGCGGATCCGAACAGCGCCAGCGGCAGCGTGCCCTTCGCGATGGTGAGGATGCCGTTTCCCGCCCCGTGAAGAAGGGCGAATGCATAGGCGGCGGGCCCCCCGAAACTCACCAGCGCCACCGCGGCGACGGGATGCGCGGCGGCCGCCACGCGTGTTGAGACAAGTGGATGAAACCGGCGCAGCAGGCCAAACTCCAAAGCGAGGCCGCGGCGCAGGACTAGGTGGAATCGTCTCGTCCCGAGACGCAGCAATATTCAGTCGGCACCTGCTCAGGTTCGGACCCTTTGACAGCATCCCTCAGCGGCTGAACAGCCGCGAAAACAACGATTGCGGCCCCGGCAACTTGAGCAATTGGCCGATGACGAGCGGCGCCAGGCTGCCGCAGACGATCAGAGTCCAGCCCTGGAGGTCCGGCGGCACCGTGTTCAGCACCGGACCGAGAACCGGCAGATAGATGGCGCCCAGCATCAGCGCGATACCGATGCCGATGGCGATCCACACATAGCGGTTCGTCGTGATCTCGTTGCGAAAGACCGGTGAGTCCGCGTCGCGCATATTGAAGACATGCCACAGGCGGGCAAACCCGAAAGTGAGGAACGACACCGTGACGGCCTCGTAACGGCTCATGCCGAACTCGAATGCGAGCCAGAAGACGATCAGGACGGACGCGCCAATCAACACGCCATAACCGCCGATCACCCCCCAGATTCGGCGGGTCAGGATCGGCTCCTTCGGATCGCGGGGAGGCCGCTTCATGACATCGCCGGCGGTCTCGCCGACTCCGAGCGCCAGGGCCGGAAAGACGTCGGAAACGATGTTGATGTAGAGGATCTGCAGCGGCAGCAGCGGCAGCGGCGCGTTCAGCAGGGCCATCAGAGACACGGCGAATATCTCGCCCGTATTGCCCGAGAGCATGTAAACGACGAACCTGCGGATATTGCCGAAGATGGTGCGGCCCTGTTTCACCGCCGCGACGATGGTCGCAAAGGAATCGTCGAGCAGCACCATGTCGGCCGCGTCGCGTGCGACCTCGGTGCCGCGCTGGCCCATGGCGACGCCTATGTCCGCCTTCTTCAGTGCCGGCGCGTCGTTCACGCCGTCGCCCGTCATCGCGACGACGAAGCCCGCATCCTGGTAGATCTGGATGAGGTCGAGCTTCTGCGCCGGATTGAACCTGGCGAAAATCGGCGTGTTGAGCAGATGGCTCTGCTCCTCCTCCGTGAGCTTGTTCTCTGCCGAAGGCATGTCCTTGCCCTCGACCACTCGCACATCGTCAGAGTCATCTACAAGCCCCACTGCGGCGGCGATCGCGCGGGCGGTGTTTGGCTGGTCGCCGGTGACCATTGCAACTCGGATGCCGGCCCTGCGGCACTCCAGAACCGCATCGCGCACTTCCGATCGTGGTGGATCCAGCAGACCGACAAGGCCGATCAGGGTGAGGTCTTCGTAGGGTCCTGCGCTTTCGTCCGGAACCCGCTTCTGTGCGAGCGCCAATGCACGAAGTCCCTTTCCGGCAAGCTCGTCGTTCAATCCCTGCCATCGATTGCGCGCTTCCTCGTCAAGGTCCTCGGGCTCGTCATCGTCGCCGAGCACGCGCGCGCAGACCTCGAGCACCGCCTCGGGCGCGCCCTTCACGGCGATCAGGACACCCTCGTCCACCCGATGATAGGTGGCCATCATCTTCACGTCCGGATCGAACTCCTCGCGCCGAACCTCTTCCATTCGTCCGACGAGCTCTTCGCGATCGAGTCCGGCGTGCCGACCGCCCTCGAGAAGCGCCACCTCCATCGGGTCGCCGGTGCCCCGCCGCTCTTCGTCGTCGCCTTCATCCAGGACGGCGCTGTTGCAGAGTACGCTGACCTCCAGTGCAGCCTTTAGCGCGGCGTGGTCGCCCGGATCGATGTGCTCGTCGTCCAGCGCGAAGCTATTTTCGCCCTCGCCGATACTGACCTCGCCGGCTGCAATCCTGATCCTGGACAGCGCCATCCGGTTTTCAGTCAGGGTCCCGGTCTTGTCGGAGCAGATCACGGTTACGGCGCCGAGCGTCTCGACTGCGGTTAGGCGCTCGATCAGCGCGTTGCGCCGGGCAAGCCGCCACATGCCGCGGGCGAGCGCGACCGAGGCGACGATTGGCAGCCCCTCGGGAACGGCAGCGACAACCAGGGCGACACCAGTCTCGATCATGAGCATCAAGTCGCGACCGCGTACAACGCCGATGAGGGCAGTAACGGCGGCGATGACGAGAATGACGACGAGTAGTCGCTGGGACAGCTTGTCTAGGCGCTGCTCGAGCGGACTCCTTGCTTCTTCCGCCTCTTCGGCCATCTGCGAGATGGACCCGAGTTCGGTGTTCATACCGGTGCCGGTGACGCCGCCGATGCCCGAGCCTATCGCGATGGATGTCCCCTTGAACGCCATGTTCTCGCGGTCGGCGAGCTGGGGATCGCCCTCGATCGCCTCCGTCGTCTTGCCGACGGGCACGGATTCGCCGGTCAGCGCCGATTCGTTCACCTGCAGGTTCGACGTCTCCATCAGGCGCAGATCGGCCGGGACGACCTCGCCGGCCTCAAGCAGTACGAGGTCGCCGGGGACCAGTTCGGCCGACTCGACCTCGCGCTCCTTGCCGTCACGCCGCACGCGTGCCGTGTCGCGCTCGAGCTCGCGCAACGCCTCCATAGAGCGCATTGCTCTGAGCTCGGTGAAGAAGCCAATCGCGGCGTTGATCAAGACGGCAATCAGGATGGCGGTGCCCTGAATGAATTCGCCGAGAAAGAACGAGAGCGCCGCGGCCGCACCAAGCAGCGCAAAAATCAGGCTCTTGAACTGGTCGACCAGGACTGCCCAAACGCTTTTGCGGACGGCGCGGCGCAGCCGGTTCTCGCCATGCTTTTCGCGGCGGCGCGCGACTTCCTCATCCGAGAGCCCTTGCCCGGGATCGACCCGCAGGCTCTCCACGACGTCCTCGACCGTTCGACTGAACGCCGCCTCCGTGCTTTCTTCGGCGCGGGTCGACGATGGCGCTTGATCTCGGCGATCCACAGGTCGATCGTTCATTTGGTGTCCTCCGTCTGGTCGAAGCGGTTACTGCCACCGCACGCTTTCATCCTGCGCTCCGTCCTTTCCAAGACCTCGGCATAGTCCGTCCGTTTCGCTGACCCGGCGCGCTCGGCATGCGGCGCTGGCCGGTCCCCAGACTCTTTCGGGCCGGTTGAGCTGTCTCTCGCCGAGGACTACCACTGCACTCGTGGAGTCGTGGCCGTGATATGTCCGCTCGGCGATCGCGCGGCCACGGCATGCCTTGTAGGATTCGATGATGAGGGACTTGGAAAGCATGATGAGAAACTGCTGGCCCCATGTAGCATGACCAGACGCGGCATCCGTCAGGCTCGCCCTCCCGAGAGGATTCGAAGCGCCGACCGGCGCGCGCCACTCACCGCGGCCGGTGCCGTTTCGGCTCACCGCGCCGTGTAACCGCCGTCGATCACCAGTTCGCTGCCAGTGACAAACTTGGCCTCATCCGAAGCGAGGTAGACGATGCCTGCGGCGATATCGTTTGGCTCGCCGACATGACCGACCGGGTGGCGCTCGTCGAGGCTGCGCCGAAACGCCTCCACGTCCTCGCCAGAACGCCGTGCTAGGTCCTCGACCAGCGGGGTCCAGACGAAGCCGGGATGCACCGAGTTCACCCGGATCTTCTCCTTGGCGTAGAACAGCGCGTCGGTTTTGGTCATCAGCCGCACCGCGCCCTTGGAGGCATGGTAGGCCGGAATGTCCGGCGAGCCGATGATGCCGTAGATCGACGAGAGATTGACGATGCTCCCTCCGCCGGCGCTACGCAGATGCGGAATGGCGTGCTTGGTGCAGAAGAAGACGCCGCGAACGTTGACGTTCATCACCTTGTCCCATTCCTCCGCGGTCAACTCATCCGTCGGCTTGTTGTCGCCGGAGATGCCGGCGTTATTCACCACGACGTCGAGCTTGCCGAAGGTGTCTGCGGCATCGCCGAAGACCCGGGCGACGGCAGCCTCGTCGCCGACGTCGAGATGCCAGTAGCGTGCATTCCCACCATCAGAGCGGATGCTCTCGGCCAACCGCTCCCCGTCCTCGTCCGCAATGTCCGTGACGGCGACCGCGGCGCCCTCGCGTGCCATCATCTCGCAGGTCGCCGCACCGATGCCGTGCGATCCACCCGTCACGAGCGCGACCTTTTTAGTCAAACGCGCCATGCGCGATACTCCGTCCGCTACTGTTCTGTTAATGCGCGACCATGCGAACGGCCTGTCGAACCATCTGCGCCGCATAGCCCCATTCGTTGTCATACCAAGCCATGACCTTGAGCAGGTCGCCGTCCACCACCTGGGTCATGGTCAGGTCGACGATCGAGCCGTGCGGGTCCTTGATTATATCCGCCGAGACGATCGGGTCGTGGTTCACACCGAGGATGCCGTTGTAGCGGTCGCTCGCTGCCTCCTCCTCGAAGATCCTGTTGACTTCCTCGATGGTGGTCTTTCGCGTCGTGACCGCGGTGATGTCGGCGATAGAGCCGTCCGGCACGGGGCCGCGGATGGCGACACCGTCAAAACGCCCCTCGTACTCGGGGAGCGCCTTGGTGGTCGCCTTGGCGGCGCCGGTGGTCGTGGGGATGAAGCTGAGCGCCGCCGCGCGTCCGCGCCGCCATTTGCTTGCAGGCCCGTCGATGATATTCTGCGAGGCCGTGTAAGCGTGCACGGTGGTCATCGTGGCTTTCGCGAGCCCGATCCGGCGGCCAATGATCTCGATCACCGGCGCGATGCAGTTTGTCGTGCAGCTTGCCGTCGAGAGAATGGGTTCGCCATCAGCTTCGTTCACGCCGGGCACGATGAAGGGTACGTCCTCTCCCTTGGCTGGCGCCGAGAGCAGCACGTTCCGTGCCCCGGCCTCGGCGTGTTTTTCCAGATCGTTTCTGGTCTTGAAAATTCCGGTGCACTCGAACACCAGTTCGACGTCCATTTCGCGCCAGGGAAGCTTCGATGGATCCTTCTCGTTCAAGACAGCAATCTCCCGTCCGCCGACCGCCAGCTTGCCGTCGGCCTGAGTGACCTCGCGCTCAAAGCGGCCGTAGACGGAATCGTATTTCAGCAGATAGGCGAGCTGATCCGGGCCGGCGATGTCGTTGATCGCGACCACCTCCAGTTCCGGCGTGTCCTCCGAGATCTTCAGTACCGCCCGGCCGATCCGGCCAAACCCGTTGATCGCTACGCGTACTGCCATGATTGGTTTCCTTTCCGCCCGCTATCGCCTCGGTTTGTCTCTCATCCACGGCGGCCTGTAGGCGCCGAGCTGCGCACTCCTCCAAGTCGATCACCTGCATCGTTTCCGGCGCAGCATTCACGGGGGCCAATCTCCGGCTTCCCGCAGCAGTTCTGCCCCGACGCTCCGGTCTCAGTCATCGTTGCCGCTTTCGTCTTAGTTCTGGCCGCAGAGTGGACGGAGGGTCTCGTACGCGTGGAGCGTCAGGATTCAATCGGGTGATCTATCGTTTCGCGGCAATAGAATGGCCGGTAGCGCGAGCCCGCCTGGAGACTGCTCTTAATGCCCCCGAACTGTGCGAGCATTGATCAACATCAATGCCGGTGAAGCCCATGCCGGCGATGTCTGCGCCCGAGACTTATCGATGCGGGAAAATGCGGATGACGAAACAGGATCACCAGGGGATCCGGGCGTTCATTCTCGATATGGACGGGGTCGTCACGAACACCGCCGATGCGCATTTCGCCGCATGGAAGGAGGTGTTCGACGATCTGCTGCGGAACGTTGCCGATGGTCCCAGCGGGTTCCGCCCCTTCACGAGAGAGGATTACATCGCCCATGTCGACGGCGTCCCGCGCCATGAAGGCATTCGCCGGTTTCTCGCCTCCCGTGCAATCGATCTGCCGGTCGGTGACGCCGACGACCCGAGCGACGCGACCTCGCGTGGTCTCGGCAAGCTGAAGAATGATCGTTTCCAGTACTGGCTCGACCGCAACGCGGTCCCGGCCTTCGACGACGCTCGGGCACTCGTGGCTGCGCTGCGGCACTGCGGCATGAGCATCGGCGTGTTTTCAGCCAGCCGCAACGCGCGGCGCGTGCTCGACAGCGCGGGCGTGCGAAACCTGTTCGATACGGTCGTCGACGGCGTCGATGCCGGGGAGTTGGGGCTGTCGGGCAAGCCCGACCCGGCGATGCTGGTCGAGACCGCGCGACGGCTCGATTGCGCGCCGGACGAGGTCGCGGTCGTCGAGGACGCGCTTTCAGGCGTCGAAGCCGGCGCGAGGGGACGTTTCTCGCTTGTCGTCGGCATCAACCGGCAGATCGCGGGCGCCCGGACACAGGGGCATGCCCTTCGTACCTATGGCGCCGACCTCGTCGTGCGCGACCTGCGGCAACTGCTGACCGACGACGGCGCAGGCCTTCGGACCCTCGACCGGATCCCGACCGTCTGGGACCGCCAGCAGGATCTGGAGGCGCGGATCGGCGGTCGGCGACTGGCGGTTTTCCTGGACTACGACGGTACGCTCACTCCGATCGTCGAGGATTTCAGCAAGGCGGACATTTGCGGCGAGATGGTCGAAGCGATCGGGCAACTTGCTGCGCGCGTCCCGACGGCGATCGTCAGCGGGCGCGACCTGAGCGACGTTCGCGGCCGGGTCGGGCTGGAGCAGGTATTCTATGCCGGCAGTCATGGCTTTGACATCGCAGGCCCGGGGGATTTGCACGAGCGGCCGGAGCAGGCCGGACAGTTCCTGTCGCCCATCGAGGCCGCCGGGAACGACCTCGAAGACGCGATCCGCGGCATTGGCGGCGCGCAGATCGAGCGCAAAACGTTCTCCATCGCGGTGCATGTCCGCAAGGTCGCCGAGACCGACTTCGAGACGGTCGAGCGGGCCGTCGACGCCGTTGTCGGGCGGCAGCCGAAACTGCGCAAAAGTCGCGGCAAGAAGGTCTTCGAGATTCAGCCACGCGCCGAATGGGACAAGGGCAACGCGGTCGAGTGGCTGCTGGATAACACGCGTCTGGGTGAGGGCGACGCGCTGGCGCTCTACATAGGCGACGACCTGACCGACGAGGATGCGTTTGCAGCGCTGTCCGGCCGCGGGATTGCGATCGTCGTCCGGGGCGCTGACCGGATCACGACGGCGGACTACGCGCTGGACGATGCGCAGGATGTCCGCCGGTTCCTCGGCTGGCTTGCGGCGCGGATCGCGGAGCCGGAGGAATGACGGCCTGGTCGCTCGTCTACAACGGCTACGAGCCGGAGAAGGAGGGGCTCCGGGAGACCCTCTGCGCGCTCGGCAACGGCTACATCGTGTCGCGCGGCTGCGCGCCCGATACGGCTGCGGACGACGTGCACTACCCGGGCACATATCTGGCGGGCGGCTACAATCGCCTCGTCTCGAACGTCGCCGGGCACGAGATCGAGAACGAGGATCTGGTCAACCTGCCGAACTGGCTGCCGCTGATGCTGCGGATCGAGGGCGGCGAATGGATCACGCCGGACGGCGTCGACCAGATCGACTACCGCCAGACGCTCGACCTGCGCCAGGGGATACTCTCACGGATGCTGCGGTTCCGGGACGCCGAGGGGCGGGTCACGCGCTGGGACGAGAGGCGGTTCGTCTCGATGCACGACCCGCATTTGGCAGCGCTGTCGGTGACCGTGACGCCCGAGAACTGGTCGGGAGCGATGACGCTCCGCACGGCCATCGATTCGCGCGTCGTCAACTGGGGCGTCGCACGCTACCGCGCGTTGGACGGGCGGCATATCGAGACGCTCGACAGCCTCTGCAGCGACACCGGTGTTCTGGCGGTCCGCGCCCGGATGCGGCAGGCGCGGCGCGAGATCGCGTTGGCGGCGCGCACATCGGTCGAGGTGGACGGTGCGCATGTCGCCGTAGCCCGAACCGAAACGCTGGCCGACATCGCCACCCAGGAGTTTGAGGTCGAGGCGCGTGAGGGTCGACCCATCCGGACGGAGAAGATCGCCGCCTACTTCAACTCGCAGGACAACGCGATCAGCGAGCCGCTGCTCGAGGCTGTGAACCACGTGCAGCACGCGCACGACTTTCGCGAGCTCAAAGACGAGCACATCCAGGCTTGGGCCCGTCTCTGGGAGCAGTGCGACATCCGCATCGAGACCACGGCGGACGAAGACGCGCAGCTCAAGCTCCGGCTGCACATCTTCCACCTTCTGCAAACGGCATCGGTGCACTCGGTCGACATGGATGTCGGTGTGCCGCCCCGCGGCTGGCATGGAGAGGCCTATCGCGGCCACGTCATGTGGGACGAGCTCTTCATCTTTCCCTATCTGACGCTCCGCATGCCGGTGCTGACCCGCGCGCTGCTGCGCTATCGCTATCGGCGGCTCGACGAGGCGCGCCGCGCCGCGCGCGAGGCCGGATTCAGCGGCGCCATGTTCCCATGGATGAGCGGTTCGAACGGGCGCGAGGAAACGCAACGCATTCACCTGAACCCGAAATCGGGCCGCTGGCTCCCTGACAACAGCTGGCGCCAGCGGCACATCGGCGCCGCGATCTGCTACAATATCTGGGAATATGTCGAGGCGACCGACGATCGCGACTTCCTGCGCGACTACGGGGCCGAGCTGTTCCTTGAGATCGCGCGCTTCTGGTCGAGCATTGCGCAAAGGCGGTCGGACGGGCGCTACGGCATCCGCGGCGTCATGGGACCGGACGAGTTCCACACCGCCTATCCGGGCGCGGATCCGGCCACGGCCGGCGGGCTGGACAACAACGCCTATACCAACCTGATGGTCTCGTGGCTTCTTTCGCGCGCCGTCGACGTGCTCGACCTGATCCCGAGCGACCACAAGGTACGGCTTTGCGACAAGCTCGGGCTTGGGGACGAGGAACTGGCGCGCTGGGACGAGGTCAGCCGGAACCTGTTCATTCCGATCCGGGATGACGGGATCATCAGCCAGTTCGAAGGCTACGAGACGCTGAAGGAGTTTCCCTGGAAGCAGTTCGGCGAGAAATACCAGAACCTTCAGCGCCTTGACCGCATCCTCGAGGCCGAGGGCGAAGACCCGAACGACTACAAGGTGTCGAAGCAGGCCGACCTGCTGATGATCTTCTATCTGTTCAGCCGCGAGGAGATCGAGCTGATCTTCAACAGGCTGGGGCACGAATTCCCCCCCGAGCTGATCTTCCGCAACATCCAGTACTACGTGGAGCGGACGTCGCACGGCTCGACGCTGAGCTGGTTGACGCATGCCTGGGTTCTCGCCCGCGCCGACCGTCAGCGATCGTGGCAGCTGGCGCTCAAGGCTCTAGACAGCGACATCCTCGACATTCAGGGCGGAACGACCCCGGAGGGCATCCATCTCGGCGCAATGGCGGGAACGGTGGATCTCATCCAGCGCTGCTATACGGGGATCGAGACCCGATCAGGTGTCCTGATGCTGAACCCGCGCCTGCCCGACGAAGTGCAGAGGCTGGACGCCACGGTGCGCTACCGTCGGCAGATCCTGGATCTCAAGATCACGCAGGAATGCCTGACCGTCTCAAGCCGTGTCGCGACGGCCCATCCCGTCACGATTTCCTATCGCGGCCGAACCCGCGAGATGAGTCCGGGCCAGTCGTTCACATTCCGCCTCGTTCCCGAGGCCAAGCCCGACCGCAGCGAACGCGAGCGCGAGCAGGAGCGCGTCCAGAAGGAAGCCGCCCCTGCGGAGCAGGAGAAAAAGATCATATGAGCGATACCGAACTTGTGCTGCAGCTTACTGAACTCGGGCGGCGCGATGGAGATCGGGTCGGCGGCAAGAACGCCTCTCTCGGCGAGATGATCCGAAATCTGCGGGAGTCCGGAATCCGCGTGCCCGAAGGTTTTGCCACGACCGCGGCCGCCTATTGGCGCTTTGTTGAGGCGAACGGGCTGCAGGAGCGTTGCGGGGGGCGGCTTGATTTTTGGTGGCCTCGGCGGGGCAGTCTGCGCCGCGGCCGCGATCTTCGCCGCGCAGATCGCCTATGAGGGCGTGCGAGCGGGCCGGATGCTGCACCTGACCGACATGGCGGAAGACTTGTCCGCGTCCGCTATACCGTCCTGTCCAACACCCTGATTGGCGCCGCACGGATGGCGGACGGTCTCTTCGGTCTGGCGGCAGATCGCTTCGGCTCCGCCCCGCTGCTGCTGGCTTTCGCTCTCATCGCGGCGCTTGGAATCGTCTTGGCCCGCGGTCTGGACAGGCTCCAGCAGCTGTCAGCATACCAGCGCCTCAGACTTCCTCGCGCACCTGGGCGTAGGTCAGCGCGGCAAAGATACCGGTGCCGCCCAAAACATTTCCGGCAAAGGCGGGCAGAATGCCCCCGAAAACAGCTACGCCAATCCCCAGTTCGCCGCGCGCGACGAGAATGAACAACTCGGTCGACCCCGCAACCACGTGCGACATGCCCCCCAACCCGATGATGTAGGTGACAACCACGATCATCATGACCTCTCCCGCACTTTCCATGCGCGGCAGTATCCATACCAGGGCGGCGATCAGGAACCCTGCGGGAATTCCCCATGTGAAGTGTTCGAGCGGCGTCGCCTCGGCGTAATGGCGCGAGACGGACAGGATGCCCTCAAGCCTGATGTCCGGCAGAATGTGGCCGAAGACGAGCATCAGGGCTGCGGCGGCGCAACCCACCATATTGGCCGCGAAGACGATGCCCCACAACCGAACTGTTTTATTGAACTTGTGCCACGTCGGCGCGATGAACAGCGGCAGGATCGGTGTGATCGTGTTCTCAGTGAAAAGCTGCATCCGCCCGAGGATCACGATTAGAAACCCGACCGTGTAGCCCAGGTTCGAGATGCCCGTCGCCCAGTTCGCAGGAGGCAGGATCGATGCCAGGAACCCTTTGCTCAGAACTGATGTGCTGATCGCCAGCCCTGCTGCGACGCCGGACCACCAGAGCGCGCTGAAGGGACGTGAAAGCTCGTGCTCGCCCTCCCGGCGGATGGCCTCGAAGATGACCGAAGAGTGGACTTTCTCGTACTCGTCCACCTGCTGTTCTTCGTCGCGATTGAGATCAGCTTCTTCCGACATTTCGCATAATCCTATCGTACCGGGTCATAAGCCACATGGCCCGGCATGTTCTCTTTTTTCCGGCAGAATCCCCCGCGCCGGGCTGCGGCAACGCTGCGACGCCCAGCCCGGTCGAGAGTGGGGAGCTCGCTTCGATTCTCATTCATCGTCGATCACGATAGGCTGCACCGCCGGTCCGGTCTATCTCGGTTCGGTTCCCCCATTTCTGCTCGCTTGTTCGAAAACACGGTCTCCTTGGCGTGCGATGCGTGATCATGATCGGTAACAGCGTCAGGAAAGCAGACGATGACGGAACGCGACATGCGCATCGGCAACATCGTGAAACTGGGCGGTGGCATTGCCGATATTCGGTTCGAGGGGCGCTTCCGGCGATCACGACCCGACTTGCTACGCTGACCGATCCCGAGATCGTTATCGAGGTCGCCAGCCTGCCGGGCGAAACTATCGCCCGCGGTCTATGAACCCCTCGCCTGACCTGCGCATCGGCCTTGCGGTGCGCGACACCGGCGGGTCCCATTGACGTGCCCGTCGGAGAAGGCGTGCTGGGGCGGATGTTCAACGTTTTCGCCGAGACGATCGATGATGGTCCGCCCCTGGGCGACATGCTCCGCCGGCCGATCTTGCGCGCGCCTGTACCTTTGTCAGAGCGCCGTCTCGAGGGCGCAATCTTCGAAATCGGGATCAAGGCGATCGACCTACTGAGGCCCTTGGAGCGCGGCGGCAAGGCCGGGCTCTTCGGCGGCGCCGGCGGGGGTAAGACGGGCTGATCATCGAGATGATCCACAACATGGTCGCGGAATACGATGGCGTCAGCCTATTTTGCGGAATCGGCGAACGTTCGCGCGAGGCCGAGGAGCTTCATCGCGAAGGCCATATCGGACGTGGTAGCCGAATGATTGCCGTCATTTGCTTGATCCGCCCTGAGCGGCTGGATGCGCTTCTTGAAGCCGCTTTCGCCGTAGTCGAACGACATATCGGCGTGGTGAGCGTCTCAGACGCAAAGGTGCTTCGGGCGGAGCGGTTCTGACGGGTGACACTTACTAAGTCGCAGCACACACTTTAGCATGGAATTCTGGACCAGTACGTATTCTCCCGGAGCTCTCCATCGCGCTGGGTTTGTCTTCATCGAGGGCGACAGACAGCGTCATGCGGTCCGTCATTGAGCTGAGCCGCGGACGACTTCGAGGATGTGCCGGTTCTCGCTGCCCGCCGGGCTACTACACGCGGACCAAGCCGGTGACGAAGACGAAGCTGGGAGTGCTGCTTGCGGTGATGACGCGATCCTGGAGGCGGATGGGTCGGCGCCGACCAATCAGCGCCACACGAGCAAGCGGATCTTCGAGCGTCTGCGAGGCGAGCCCAGTGAACGTGCGGTGTCGCTTCAGGGGCGCATAGCCGAGATCTATCCCGGGCAAGGGTATGGGACACGATCGCAGATCATCGCCACGGATCATCGCGTCATATATTCCACGAGAACAGCGTTGTCGACGCCGATTTCGCCGACTTGAAGAGGGACGATCCGGTCGAACTGCTGGTTCAGACCGGCGAAAGCGAGAAGAGCCCGCAAGCGAGCACGGTGCGGCCCATCGGCCCGTTGCGGTTTGTCGATCGGCCGAAGTAGGGAAGGAGGGCTGCTCCTCGCAGGAGTCTCCGGGCGGCCCGCTCGAAGTGCGCCAGCCGGCTGAAGAAGACTTGCCACGATAGTTGCCGCACCAAGGGCGCGGATCCACAGCCAAAGCCAGATGCGGCCCGTCCCGCTGTCGCCGCAACCCGAAGGCCGCCCCATGACTACCCCCCAGATGCTCATTTTCGCCATCCTCGCCGCCGCCATGGCGCTATTCCTCTGGGGACGGCTTCGGCATGACATCGTGGCGCTCGTGGCGCTGATGGCCTGCGTCGTTGGGGGGCTGATTCCTGCTGCCGATGCATTTGCAGGCTTTGGCCATCCGGCGGTGATCACGGTGGTCTGCGTGCTGGTCCTCAGCCAAGGGTTGCAGAACACCGGTGCCGTGGACTGGCTCGCCCGTGCGGTATTGCCGCGCGAGGCCGGTCGGCTGACCAGCATGGCCGCGCTGATCGGGCTCGGCGCGGTGCTGTCAGGGTTCATGAACAACGTCGGAGCGATGGCACTTCTGATGCCGATTGCGGTGCAACTCTCGGGAAGGCTGGATCTGACACCTGGGCAGATGCTGATGCCGCTTGCTTTCGCAACCATCCTTGGCGGCATGACCACGCTGATTGGCACTCCGCCGAACCTGATCGTCTCAGGATTCCGAGAAGAGGCAGGATTGGGGCATTTCGCCATGTTCGACTTCGCCCCTGTGGGGGTGGCTGTGGCCCTGGTGGGTGTGGTCTTCGTCGTCCTGATCGGGTGGCGCCTCGTCCCGGCGCGCAAGTCGACGGCCGACGGCGAGTTTGAAACGGGGTCCTATCTGACCGAGGTGCGCGTGCCGAAAGACAGCAAGGCCGCCGGGCTGACCCTGCGCGCTTTTGAGCGCGAAATCGAGGATATTGGGGCGCAGATCGTCGGGCTTGTTCGCAACGAGGTGCGCATGACCGCGCCCCACGGCGGACGACGCATCCGTGCGGACGACATTCTGGTGATGCTGGCCGATGTCGACGCCTTGGCGGACGCGCTGTCGGTTTTCGGCATCAAGCTGGAGGAGCAGGGGTCGCCCTCAAAAGACAGGAAGAGGAAGGAGGACGCTCCGGATAAGAAACTAGCGCACGCGGTCCGTACGGATGGGGTCAAGGGCAGGAACCGCATGGTCGAGGACAATGCGGAGGACAGTCCGAAGCGCGACGAGGATATCGTGTTGCGAGAGTTGGTTGTTCTGCCAGGGTCCACCATCGTCGGGCGATCGGCCAGCGACCTGCGGCTGCGCACGCGCTACGGGCTTAACCTGTTGGCCGTCTCGCGGGAAGGACAACCGCCAAAGGCGCGGCTGCGTATGCTCAGGCTGAAATCCGGCGACCTTCTGCTGATGCAGGGTCCGGCCGAGGTGATGGCCGACTTCATCAACGATACCGGCTGCGTACCGCTGGGTGAACGCGAATTGCGCATCCCCGACAGGCGCATGGCGATCATCGCGGGCGCGATTATGCTGGGATCGGTCGGCATCGTGACGGTAGGACTGTTGCCTGCGGCCGCGGCCTTCACTCTTGGGGTAACCGTCTCGATGCTGTTGCGCACCGTGCCGCCACGACAGGTCTATACTGCCATCGACTGGCCGGTGATCGTTCTGCTGGCGGCGCTGCTACCGGTCGCCGGCGCGATGCAGACCACGGGGGCGGCGGACGTGTTGGCGGGTTTTCTGGTTGAGACTGTCGCGCAAGGCAATGCTGTCGCGGCGCTGGTGGTGGTACTGGTCACCACCATGTTCTTGTCTGACGTGATGAACAATGCCGCAACCGCTGCCGTGCTGTGCCCCATCGGCATCGGCATCGCCGCTACCCTCGGCGTCAATCCTGACAGCTTCCTGATGGCGGTGGCGATCGGCGCCTCCTGCGCGTTCCTCACGCCCATCGGTCACCAGAACAACACCCTGATCCTCGGCCCCGGCGGCTTCGGTTTTGGCGATTACTGGAAGCTCGGGTTGCCGATCGAGGTCCTGGTGGTGGCAGTCAGCATCCCGCTGCTGCTGATCGTCTGGCCCCTCTGAGGCGCCGATGATCCGCGCAATCGCAACTGTCCTCGCGGTTCTGCCAGTGGCGCTGGAAGCCGACCTGCACGCCGCCGCGACCGCTGTCGTAACTTCTAAGCTCGCAACCTGGGATAGAGTTTTTTCACTCGGCAATTGCGGGTGGAGGCCATCTGCTTTCAGGAACGCAACGAATCAGATTCTACGGTCGAGATAGCCGACAGTCAGCGATCCATCCGAGCTAGAAATGATTTCCGGCGCCGCCTTGGAGCCTAGCGTCGCGAGATGTGCCCGGTCTACATTGCTGGGCTGATCGGGCCCGGGGACCGCAAGAGCGTGCAACCTATGGCGGCTCGCACTGGCGCGGTCGGCTATGACCAGCTTCACCACTTCATCGCCGCCGGGACCTGGGACAGTGCCCCATTGGAGGCGGCGCTGCTGCGGGAGGCGGACCGGTTGGTGGGAGGTCCGCAGAGCTATCTTGTCATCGATGACACCACCTTGCCGAATAAGGGGAATCATTCGGTCGGAGTAGCGCCGCAATACGCTTCGACGCTGGGCAAGACCGCCAACTGCCAGTCGCTGGTGTGTCAATCGGCGTCCAAACGGGGCTCTGACGCACTCTCGATGACGATAAGGCGGCGCCGAGCAAGCGGGCCTCGAAGAGATCAAGCTTGGCGCGCCCGTACATTTGCCGCTTCACGAGCTTGAGCTTGTTCACCTGGCCTTCCGTCTGGCCGTTCGACCACGGTTCGGTAATCGCGCGCTGCACTGCGGATGCATCCTTCCGGATGCCGCGAGCGAAGGACGCCAACAAACTTCGCTCAGCATCGTGAATCCAGGACGACAGATCTCCGACTTCTCGGCTGCGGATCATGGCATGAAACCGGTCGATCAACTCTATCGCCTCGGCCAGGGTGGGGCACTCCGGCTTCGATCGCGGCGACCGTGACCGTCTCGGTCTTCTTCAAATGATCTCGCTTCAGCGTCATCAGATGGGCAATGCCTCTCGCGGACGGGGTCCTGCGAAGCTCGGATCCTGAGATCTGCTCTGATCGTCTGCGCCGCGTGGCCCACTCGCCAACAACGCGCAGCGAGCCCCCGAACCCTTGGCTGCGAAGACGACGCCAGAGTTCGGCGCCGTTCCGGCAGCCTGCTTCCCACTGGGCGTCGAGATAAGGAAGGTGCGGGTCGAGCGATCCCTGTCGCGTGCGACTCGGCGACGAGACCAATATACATAGCACATCGCAAACGGGAAGGCAGGCTATCGACAAATAGCCATCTTGCTTAATAAGGTGAATTTGTTTCAAAAGCGGATTTTCTTCCCCTTACCTCCGATATATCTGAGATGACTGCTACTCGTAAAGTCTAACGAGTAGACCATTTGAGACTGCTGCTCAAGAAGGTAGGAAATCCGCTGCTTTACGGCCTTGATCAGATTGCGATTTTCGTCGTGAGCCGCGGCCGCCGATCCACAATCCTTGGCAACAGCTCTTTCCAGTTGGCTCCTCAGCCATTCGCCCGAGTGTTCATGCGAGGGGCGAAGCACATCAGACAACAAAATCGATGCAATTGCCCGATCGATGCGCGAACCCGTGGGAACCCCCAGCACCCGGTTTTTTTCACGCTGTCGACGCGAGCCAAGTCGCTGTCGCGTTCTCTTTTTCTTCTGATCGATCACACAACCCTCCGCTTCCACAAGACATAAGCGGATCCGGCGGTTCGTTCCAGGATCGATGACGACGTCATCGGCAACATGGTTGACGACGTCATCGATATTTTTTCTTGGATTGTGTTATCGAGAACCGGAACGGTGTTTCTCACTTCCGGAAAACTGTTATTGGGTGTCGGAGTAACGAGGCAGTCGAGGGGGCAGATCAAGGGCTTGGGCGGGGGATTTTTCAGTCGGATGCGCTGTTGCGTTGAGGTCACATGGCTGGACATATTCTTCGCTTCCGTTCGCACGGTCCGGAAAGAGGGCCTTTAGACGATCAACCGTATGGCGCCATTTGAGGGTCTTAGGTGCGCACAGGGTGTTCTGGTTGCCGAACATGCCGAGTTCTTGGATGGCTTTGTCCGGCGGCACTGTCTGTGACCGGGCGACTGGCACGGAATATCCCGTTCGGTCGGAGTCCTCAATGAGTCGGCGATGCCGCGATCGACGGCGCGGGGTCCATGTCTATGCCCGCACACAACCGGCGCCATGCTTTCATCCGCGGAGACCGTATGGCTTGTTCCTCGAAGCAATTTGGGGCGAAATGCGCTGATGCGCGAAATTCCTCCCTTGCGGGCCATCCAGGCATTTGAATCCGCAGCCCGTCTCGGCTCGTTCCAGCGCGCGGCCGAGGAACTGCGGGTGACACCCTCGGCGATCAGTCACCAGATCCGCGCACTCGAGAAGGAGGTCGGCGCCGATCTCTTCCACCGCACCAACCGTCGCATCGTCCTGACCGATGTCGGCCGGCGATATGCCGCCGAAGTGGGCGAAGCCTTCGGACAGCTCGAAGCTGCTACACGGGACCTTACCCGTCGCGGCAAACGGGATATCCTAACCATCCATTCGGTGCCAAGCCTTGCCACCCAGTGGCTGATGCCGCGGATCATGCGGTTCAACGCGCAGGCACCGGTCCTCGACGTTCGGCTGAACGCGTCCAGCGAGCCTGTGGACCTGTCGCACGGCGCCGTCGATCTGGACATTCGCTACGGCACCGTGCTGCCGGCGGCAGGCCTGGCGATCGAACCGCTGCCGCGCGAACCCATCGTCGCGGTCTGTGCGCCATCACTTCTGGAGGGGCCGAACGGCATCCGCGAACCGGCAGATCTTGCCCGTCATTCGTTGATCCATTCGGAGGTCAATCTCTATCGCTGGCATGACTGGGCCCGCGACAATGACGTCGACCTCGATCTCGAGCGCGGATCGCGGTTCGACCGCTCGTTTCTTTCGATCAGTGCCGCCCTGGACGGCCTCGGCGTCTGCCTTGAGAGCCGCCTCCTCGTCGACCGCGAGATTGACGCCGGCCGGCTGGTGCTGCCCTTCGGCGATGCGGGCCCCCGTCTGACCTGCCATAGCCTCGTCTATCTGCGTTCGCGAGCCCGCGTCGGAAAGATCGCGGGGTTCCGCAAATGGCTTCTTGCCGAAGTGGGGGCGGGGTAGGGAACCACCGACATGGTCATCGAACGGCGAATACCGGCAGGCTCTCATGGATCAGAGCCATCGACGTTGTCACGGCCCGTTCGATCGCCTCCAGTGCCACGGGCGCGGCCTGCCGCACCGGCCGGGCGTCGGGCCCGCGATGCAGCCGCAGGGGCAGTTCCAGACTGACCGGCAGGTGACGATGTCGTGCAAGCGCGGCGAACAGGCGCGGCATGTCGATGTCTCCCCGGCCGAGCGGCTGAAAGAACCAGCCTTCGGCGGTGCGTCGGACATCCTTCAGGTGCATATGCGCGCTGGCGGGCAGCGCGGCGATCGCGTCGGCGGTGGCGTCGACGGTCGGGCGATGCGAGGCGGTGTTGGCCGCATCGTAGTTCAGGCGGAGGCGAGGCGAGGCGAAGCGCTCGACCAAGGCGACGCCGTCAGCGGCCAGGTTGAACAGATTGTCGCTTCCGTCGCCGGGATTCTCGAGCGCGATGATCAGGTCACGCTCTTCGGCCAATGGCAGCAATGCCGCAATATTCGCCTCGAACGTCGCCGAATTTGCGCGCCGGGCGGCATTGGTGAGGATGATCGATGCCCCGATGTCCCGGGCGAACCCCATCCGGCCGGCGAAGACATCGACGGCATCGGTGTTGCCGAGATCGATATGCGAGGACATGACGCGGCAACCCAGCCCGCTGGCCTCGATGGCGCGACGATATCTGTCAGCTTCGGCCGGAGCAAAGGCGGTTTCGTCGAAGGGTTCGGTGTAACCGACGATGAAGGCCGGTTCCACATGGGTCGCTCCGCATGCCGCAAGGCTGTCGAGCACGAGCGGCAGCGGGTGGCCGTCATAGGGCGCGGCAGAAACCGAGACGGTGCGGACGCTCACGAATGGCCCCTGGAGCCGCCGGCCACGATAGCGAGACCGGCGAGCCTTGAGCCGTCTTGGGATGTTGCTGGATGGACCATGGAATCACCTCCCGCCTGAACAGAATTCCTCCATGCCCATCCAGCCGGCCGGCGACAAATGTATTGGCGCCGCCCTCAGATGATGTCAGCTCATCTGTCCGGATGGATCGGGGGCACGCTCATCGCTGGATAAAGGGATTGGCCGGCGGCGTGTCGGAGGTCGAAATCCAGACGCTCTTGGTCTCCAGGAACTCGTCGATCGCCTGCAGGCCGCTTTCGCGCCCGAGACCAGAGCTCTTGATGCCGCCGAACGGCACCATGTAGCTGACGGCGCGATAGGTGTTCACCCAGACCATTCCGGCCTTCAGTGCCTTGGTCATGCGAACCGCACGACCGATGTCCCTGGTCCAGACACCGGCCGCCAGACCGTAGATCACGTCGTTTCCGATCCGGACCGCATCGGCCTCGTCGTCGAAGCCGATCACCGAAAGCACCGGGCCGAAAACCTCTTCCTGCGCGATCCGCATGTCATTGGTCACGTCAACGAAGATCGTCGGCTCAACGAAGAGCCCACGGTCGAGATCCGGACCGCAAGCCCGCTGGCCGCCCAGCACGCAACGCGCGCCTTCCGCCCGCGCCACGTCGATGTAGTCCATAATCTTCTTGTACTGGGGCGGTGTTGTCACCGGACCGATGTTGACGTCCGGCAGCATCGGGTTGCCGATCACGGCGGTCCGCCCCATGGCGACGAGCTTGTCCACCAGCCGGTCGCGGATCGAATTCTGGACCAGCAACCGCGATCCGGCGATGCAGGTCTGGCCGGTCGCGGCGAAGATGCCCGAGACCACGCCCGCAGCCGCCGCGTCGAGATCCGCGTCGTCGAAGACGATGTTTGGCGACTTGCCGCCGAGTTCCAGCGACACCCGCTTCAGCCCCTTGGCGGCAGACTGATACACTGCCCGTCCCGTAGTGTCGGAGCCGGTGAAGGTGATCTTGGCAACGTCGGGATGCTCGACCAGTCGCGCCCCGGTTTCCGCACCGAAGCCCGTGACGACGTTGAAGACGCCGTCGGGAAAACCGGCCTGCTTCGTCAGCTCCATGAATTCGAGGGTGCTGGCGGAGGTGTATTCGGACGGCTTGATGACCACCGTGCATCCGGCTGCGATCGCCGGTGCGCATTTCCAGGCGATGAAGAGCAGCGGCGAGTTCCAAGCCGTCAGCGCAGCCACCACGCCCACCGGTTCCTGCGTCGTGTAGGTCAGGAGATCAGGCTTGTCGACCGGGATCACCGAGCCCTCGATCTTGTCTGCAAGGCCGCCGAAATAGTACCACCACTCGGGGTGATAACGGACCTGGCCGGCCATTTCGGCAAGGAGCTTGCCGTTGTCGCGCACCTCGGTTTCGGCGAGCCACTCGGCATTCGCGGCGACGAGATCGCCGAGCCGCCGCATCAGCTTGCCCCGAGCCGAGGCGGACATCGTCGCCCAGGGACCGTTCTCGAGCGCCCGTTTCGCCGCTTTCACCGCCCGGTCGACGTCATCGGCGCCGCCCCGCGGAATCTGGGCCCATGTCTCACCGGTATAAGGATTGATGGTGTCGAACCATTCGCCGCCGGCCGGGTCGCAATACTGGCCGTCTATGAAGAGCTGATACGTTTGCGTCATGCCGTTGCCCTGCGTTCTGTGGTGATAGGCTTTGCTCTGTCCTCCGTGCAGCCGGACATGGCGATCCGCCAGGCGGCGCTGTCGAGGGGCTTGTCGCGCCAGGCGGCGAGTAGCGCGGCGGCATCGAGGAGGCCGGCGGGGTCGACGTCGGTCGCCACGTCCATGGCGTGCAGCATGGCGACGACGTCCTCGGTTGCGCTGTTGCCGGTGGCGCCGGGGGCGTAGGGACAGCCGCCGAGCCCGCCGACGGCGGCGTCGAAGGACAGGATGCCGGCCTGCAGCCCGGCCAGCGTGTTGGCCAGCGCCTG
>NZ_JAZHLI010000059.1:0-25091 GCF_036549475.1 Aurantimonas sp. A2-1-M11
ATGCAGAAGGACGGCTCAAAGGAATCCTTGAAGGGGAAATTCCAAAGGGCAGGCTGGGACAATGCATTCCTCTCTCGCCTGCTCAGCCTGTTCTGAAATGCGATTGCCCTGCCGGACATGCGACATCGTCTTGACGCGCCGGCCGCTCTTGCCTATAGAGGCTCTGAATTCGGCGGCACCCATGGTGCGGCCCGTTTCTTCGTGCTGCCGCGTGCATCTCATGCCGCCCGGGACGATGAAACCCGCAAGTTACCGACACTAGCGCATCGTCGCGACAGACAGAGAGAGACGAATATGGCCAACACCCCTTCGGCCAAGAAAGCGGCGCGCAAGATCGCGCGACGCACCGCCGTCAACACCGCACGGCGCAGCCGGGTCCGCACCTTCCTGCGCCGCGTCGAGGAAGCCATCGAGTCGGGCGACAAGACCGCCGCCATGACCGCGTTCCTCGCCGCCGAGCCGGAGATGATGAGCGCGACCTCGAAGGGCATCTTCCACAAGAACACGGCATCGCGGAAAATCTCCCGTCTGTCGCATCGCGTGAAGGCTCTCGGCGAAGCCTGAGAGCCACGGCAGGGATCGGTCGCGGCGCGATCGGCTCCCTCCAGGACATGCTTGAAGGGCTCGGCTTGATCGCCGGGCCTTTTCGATTCTGCCGGCCCACGCCGCAGACCGAGGCTCCTTCATGCGATTCTCCCCCGTCTTTGCGACAGCTGTGCCGCGGCTTTCATCGATTCGTCACGGGGATTGCCGCGGAAGCGGGCACGGGAATCCATCGCGGATTTTACTGCATATATTCCAATGACTTGCAGAAGGTCACTGAGTATATGGAAACAGCCGGCTAACGGCTTTTTCACCGGCCCTTGAGTCAAGCGGGCTGCCTCAATTTTTTCATTTTTATCTTTTGGCGGCCGGGCTGGCGAAGCCGTGCGGGCGCAAGTCACCACAACCACTGGCCTTTACCCTGATGGACCGGTTTGCCCGTTGGGCGAGTCTGCCACACCGGGGATGCTCGCTATGCGATTCAACCGGATCGAGCCTTGCCCGAAGCTGTCGCGTTTCGTATTTTCCCCCTCGAAACAAGTGCGGGGAAAGACGAAGTGCGGGGACAACCGAACTTATCCAGAACATTCGGTCAAGATTCGAGTTGCCGGCGGCTCAGCCCCCAATCGCCTAGAGTTTAAATTCGTCTTCCACAATTTATTCGCAGTTGATCCCGGCGCTGCTGCGCCGTGGGTGCGGTCGACTTCTGTCCGTAACTCGGCAGGAGCAGAGGGAGCTATGGCATGAATGGCAGTTACAAGGGCGACGTCACCGCGAAGGAGTGCTGGTCGGTGCTCGCCGAGACACCCGACGCCCTCCTGGTGGATGTGCGCACGACTGCCGAGTGGAGCTATGTCGGGGTGCCGCAGCTGGCGCCGCTCGGCAAGGCGGCGATCCTGCAGGAATGGCAGAGCTTCCCCTCCATGGCCGTCGATCCGGACTTTGCCAGCAAGCTCGCCCAGCGCATCGAGAGCGAGGGCGGAACCCCGGACACGCCGGTCTTCTTCCTGTGCCGCTCGGGTGTGCGTTCGATCGCCAGCGCCGTGGCGCTGACGCAGGCCGGCTACGCCAATTGCTTCAACGTCCTCGACGGCTTCGAGGGCCCGCCGGACGAAGAGGCCCATCGCGGGCGCTTGGCCGGCTGGAAAGCGGAGGGTCTCCCGTGGGTACAGAAATGACACGGCACGGCGCAGCAATGGCGGCGGCTACGCTGCCGACATGGTCCGGACGGCATGAGGCCGCCCGGACGACGAGTGGAAGCACGAACGATTTCGAGGGCGGCATGGCGAGCGGCGGCACAAGCACTGCGGACATCATGGAGCGGGTGAATGCCCGGCTGAAGGCGCAGCTTGGGCAGGACATCTTCGCCAGCTGGTTCCAGCGCATGAAGCTCGAGGCGCCCGGCAAGGGCGTCTGCCGCATCACCGTGCCGACCGCCTTCCTGCGCAGCTGGATCCAGTCGCATTATCACGAGCTTCTCACCGACATCTTCCGCGAGGAGGTGCCCGGCACCCTGCGCGTCGACATCGCCGTGCGCAGTGCGGTGCGCGGCGGCGGCGTGACGATCCGCCAGCCCCGCGTGGCCGGCGCCAGCGAGCAGGAAACGGTGCAGGCCGTCGCCGGCCGCTCGGCCGTCCAGGCCGCAGATGGCCGGGCTGCACCCCGAGCCGCCGCGGCCCCGGCAGCCCGGCAGATGTTCGACGCGGCGCCTGCCCCGGCACCGACGTTCGGCTCGCCGCTAGACCCGCGCTATGTCTTCGACAATCTGGTCGAGGGCGCATCCAACCGCGTCGCCCTGGCCGCCGGCCGCGCCATCGCCGAGAACGGGCCGCAGTCGGTGCGCTTCAATCCGCTGTTCATCCACGCCGCCGTGGGCCTGGGCAAGACGCATCTGCTGCAGGCCATCGCCAATGCGGCGATCCGCCGGGAGGACCGTCCGCGCGTCGTCTATCTGACGGCGGAGTATTTCATGTGGCGCTTCGCCACCGCGATCCGCGACAATCGTGCGCTCGATCTCAAGGAGACCCTGCGCGGCATCGACATCCTGATCATCGACGACACCCAGTTCCTGCAGGGCAAGTCGATCCAGCAGGAATTCTGCCATCTCCTCAATGCGCTGATCGATTCCGCCAAGCAGGTCATCTGCGCGGCCGATCGCCCGGCCATGGAGCTGGAATCCCTCGACCCGCGGGTCCGCTCGCGCCTGTCCAACGGCATCACGCTGCAGCTGGCCGCGCCGGATTACGAGATGCGGCGCTCGATCATCCGCACCCGCGCCGCGGCCATGCGGGCGGAGGATGCGTCCTTCGACATGCCCGATGGCGTGATCGACACGATCGCCCAGCGTGTCGCCGGGTCCGGCCGCGACCTGGAAGGGGCCTTCAACCAGATCGCCTTCCGCCATTCGCTGGGGCAGCCGCTGTCGGCCGATCATCTGGACGACCTCCTCAGCCAGCTCACCCGGGCCAACAGCGAACGCCGGGTGCGGATCGAGGACATCCTCAAATTCGTCTCGCGCCACTACAACGTGACGCGCACGGACATCCTGTCGGCCCGGCGCACGCGGACCATCGTGCGGCCGCGCCAGATCGCGATGTATCTCGCCAAGACGATGACGCCCCGGTCCCTGCCCGAGATCGGCCGGCGCTTCGGCGGCCGCGATCACACCACGGTCCTCCACGCGGTGCGCAAGATCGAGGGCGAGCGGGCGAAGGACGACAAGCTCTCCGAAGAGCTCGACATCATTCGCCGGATGATCGAGGAATAAGGCACCCCGGCACGGCGCCCGCGCGGCGCCGCTTCGGCGGGAGTTGCCCCGTCCCGCCGCACCGCCTGCGGCGGTTCAGCCTTCCCAAGCGGGCAGCAAATCTCTAAGACCATCGGACCCCGGACCGGGTGCCGTCTCCTGCGGCGTCGGCCCGAACCAAACGGCTTCGTCATGCGCATCATCATCGAACGTTCGAACCTCCTGAAGTCCCTGGCCCACGTCCACCGTGTCGTCGAGCGCCGCAACACCATCCCCATCCTCTCCAACGTCCTGTTGAAGACGGAAGGCGAGGGTCTGCGGCTGAAGGCGACCGATCTCGACCTGGAGATCACCGAAAGCGCGCCCGCCAGGGGCGAGCAGCAGGGCGCGACGACCGTCCCGGCGCATCTGCTCTACGACATCGTCCGCAAGCTGCCGGACGGCGCCGAGGTCAGCCTGACGACCAATGCCGAGGGGACCCAGATGACGGTCTCGTCCGGCCGGTCCAATTTCCGGCTCCAGTGCCTGCCCGAATCCGACTTTCCCGACATCACCACCGGCACGCTGAGCCATTCCTTCAAGCTCAAGGCCGCCGAGCTCGGCCGCCTCATCGACCGGACCCAGTTCGCCATCTCCACCGAGGAGACGCGCTATTATCTGAACGGCATCTACCTGCACACGATCGAGGCCGAGGGCGACCTGCAGCTGCGCGCCGTGGCCACCGACGGCCATCGCCTGGCGCGGGCCGACCAGAAGGCGCCGGCGGGCTCGGAAGGCATGCCGGGCATCATCATTCCGCGCAAGACCGTCGGCGAGTTGCAGAAGCTGCTCGGCGACAGCGACGACGAGGCCGAGATCGCGGTCGAGCTGTCCGACGCCAAGATCCGCTTCACCATCGGCGCGGTGGTCATGACCTCCAAGCTGATCGACGGCACCTTCCCCGATTATCAGCGGGTCATCCCGCAGAACAACGACAAGGCCCTGACGCTGGACCGGCAGACCTTCTCGGCCGCCGTCGACCGCGTCTCCACGATCTCCTCCGAGCGCGGCCGGGCGGTGAAGCTCGCCGTCGCCGATTCGCAGCTCGTGCTGACCGTCAACTCGCCGGATTCGGGCACGGCGACCGAGGAACTGGCCGTCGGCTACGATTCAGACGAGATCGAGATCGGCTTCAACGCCAAGTATCTCCTCGACATCACCAACCAGCTGTCGGGCGAGGAGACGGTGTTCATGCTCGCCGATCCCGGTTCCCCGACGCTCATCAAGGACGGCGGCGACGACGCAACGCTTTACGTCCTGATGCCGATGCGGGTCTGATCGCCGCGACGCGCTTGAACCAGAGCCCGCACGCCGACATCCCTTCTGCCCCCGACGACACGACCCGGCCCGCCGTGCGGCTGAGCGAACTGCGGCTCGCCGATTTCCGCAATTACGACAGCCTGGCGCTGCGCTTCACGCGCAGCTTCGTCGTCTTCGTCGGCGACAACGGGGCCGGCAAGACCAATCTCCTGGAAGCGATCTCGCTGCTGACCCCTGGCCGGGGCCTGCGCCGCGCGACCTATCAGGACGTCGCGCGCAAGGGCGGCAGCGGCGGCTTCTCGGTCCGGGCGGGAATCGTCTCCCATGGCGTGGAGACCGCCATCGCCACCAAGATGATGCCCGATCCGACGGGGGCCTCGGCGCGCAGCGTGCGGATCGACGAGACCGCCGCCAGATCCGCCGACGAACTGCTCGACCTCCTGCGCATTCTCTGGCTGACGCCGGCCATGGACGGCCTGTTCACGGGCCCGGCCGGCGACCGGCGCCGCTTCCTCGACCGGATGGTGCTGGCGGTCGATCCGACCCATGGCCGGCGCGCCGCCGATTACGAGCGCGCCATGCGCTCGCGCAACCGCCTCCTGTCCGACAACCGGCTGGACGAGGCCTGGCTCTCGGGCATCGAGGCCCAGATGGCCGAGCTCGGCATCGCCATGGCGCTGGCCCGGTCCGAGCTCGTCGGCATGCTGACCGGCATGATTGCGCGCACCGGCGCCGGCTCGCCCTTTCCCAGTGCCGGGCTCGACCTGACCTCCGGCTATGACGGCCTCGATCTTGCCCGCCCCTCCGCGGACGTGGAGGACGAGGCGCGCACGCGGCTGCGCGCGGCGCGCTACGGCGACCGGGCCGCGGGTCGCACGCTGGAAGGCGCCCACCGGGCCGAACTGTCGGTCACCCATCTGGCCAAGGCGATGCCGGCGGCCCTGTCCTCCACCGGCGAGCAGAAGGCGCTGCTGATCGGCCTGGTCCTGGCCCATGCGCGCCTCGTCGCCGCCATGTCGTCGCTGCCGCCGCTGCTGCTGCTCGACGAGATCGCCGCCCATCTCGATCCCGGCCGGCGCGCCGCCCTGTTCGACCTCATCGCGGAACTGGGCGTGCAGGCCTTCATGACCGGCACCGATGCCAGCCTGTTTGCGGCGCTGGGCGACCGCGCGCAGATCATGGAGGTGGCGGACGGCAATGTCCGGCCGGCCGCCGCAACCATGAGCGCACCACCGGAGGATTTGCCATGAGCCAGCCCCCCCTTGGCCCCGACGAGCTGGAACGCTACGCCCGCCACATCGTGCTGCCGGAGGTGGGCGGCGCCGGCCAGCAGGCGCTGAAGCGCGCCAGTGTGCTGGTGGTCGGCGCCGGCGGCCTCGGCTCGCCGATCATCCTCTATCTCGCCGCCGCCGGCATCGGCACCATCGGCATCGCCGACGACGACACCGTCTCCCTGTCCAACCTGCAGCGCCAGGTGCTGCACGGCACGGCCGATGTGGGCCGCGCCAAGCTCGACAGCGCCACCGACGCCGTCGCGGCGATCAATCCCCATGTCCAGGTGGTGCGCCACCCCCTGCGCCTCGACCTGGCCAGCGGCCCGGCCGTCGTCGCCGGCTATGATCTCGTCATCGACGGGTCGGACAATTTCGCCACGCGCTATGCCATGGCCGATCTCTGCGAGGCGGCCGCAAAGCCGCTGGTCAGCGCGGCGGTCAACCGCTTCTCGGGCTCGCTGACGGTGCTCAAGCCCTACGAGGCCGGCCCCGACGGCCGCCGCCATCCGGGTTATCGCGACCTGTTTCCCGAGGCGCCGCCGGCCGGCATGGTGCCGTCCTGCGCCGAGGCCGGGATCCTCGGCGTGACCACCGGCGTCCTCGGCACGCTGGCGGCATCCGAAGCGATCAAGCTCGTCTGCGCCATGGGCGAGCCGCTGGTCGGCCGCTTCCTCATGGTCGATCTCCTGACCATGCGGATCGAGGAGATCCGCTACCGCCGGCCGAAGACCGGCTGATCCGCCCGATCGCGGCCCTGCCGGTCCAGGCATTCTGGGCCGGGCGCTCGCCGCCGGCCGCCATCGCATGTGCCGTCTCCCGTGCCGGATTCACCCCCGTCGCGCCGCCGAGCACCGGCCTGGGCACCGACAGGAAGGCGTTCCCGACGATCGGGAAGACGCCGAGCACGACCAGGATCGCCGCGATGACCGTGCCGAATGGCGGCTCGCCATCCCGGTCATCTGGATGACGCCGTTGTTCCGGAGACGGTCGTGTTGGCCATGGTCGCGGCCGGTGCCGCCAGACGCGAAAGGGGCGGCGCCCGTCTCGGACACCGCCCCATCGTCGATGCGTCTTGCCGCCGGAGCGGCGCGTCAGGTCGTCAGAGCGAACGCCGGCGGAAGCCGCCGAAGAGCAGCGACAGGACGAACAGCACGATCGCGACGAAGAAGATGATCTTCGCGATGCCGATCGCGGTGCCGGCGATGCCGCCGAAGCCCAGGACGGCAGCGATCAACGCGATGATCAGGAACGTGATGGCCCAACCCAGCATGGCTGGTACTCCTTTCGATGTTTGTCTGGCTTACAAACGCGCATCCCCGAAAAAGGTTCGCCGCGTCGCCGCCACCACCGAAGGATGGTGAATCGTTCCTGCCCCGCCCGCTCGCGTCCTGCGCGGGCCTGCCCCTAGCGGCCGAGATGGTGGACCTCCTGCAGGCCGTAGACCGGCGTGGGAAGCCCCTCCTGCCGGGCCTTGATCTGCAGCGCCAGATACAGCGAATAGTGCCGCGACTGGTGCAGGTTGCCGCCGTGGAACCACAGGGCCTCGACCTGGGTCGGCTTCCACATGTTGCGCTGCTCGCCTTCCCAGGGGCCCGGATCCTTGGGCGTGTCGGAGCCGAGCCCCCAGACCTTGCCCACCCGGTCGGCGACCTCCTGGCTGATCAGGTCGGCGGCCCAGCCGTTCATCGAGCCGTAGCCGGTGGCGTAGACGATCAGGTCCGCCGGCAGCTCGGTGCCGTCGTCGAGCTTCACCCCGGTCTCGGTGATCTCCTCCACCTGCCCGGCCTTCAGCTTGATCTTGCCGTCGATGATCAGCTGCGAGGCGCCGACATCGATGTAATAGCCCGAGCCGCGGCGCAGATATTTCATGAACAGGCCGGATTCGTCGGCGCCGAAATCCAGCTGGAAGCCGGCCGCCTCCAGGTCGCGGTAGAAGTCGGCGTCGACCTCGCGGATCTTGTCGTAGATGGGGATCTGGAACTCGTGCAGGATCCGGTAGGGCAGCGAGGCGAAGATCATGTCCGCCTTGTGGGTGGTGATGCCGTTGGCGATCGCCTGTTCCGAATAGAGCGCGCCCAGGCCGTGCTCCATCAGCGGGTCGGAGCGCACGATATGGGTGGTCGAGCGCTGGACCATGGTCACGTCGGCGCCGGCCTCCCAGAGCGCGGCGCAGATGTCGTGGGCCGAATTGTTGGAGCCGATGACGACGACCTTGCGGTCCTTGTAGGCGTCGGGGCCGGGATGCTGCGAGGAATGGTGCTGCTCGCCGCGAAACCGTTCCATGCCCTTGAACTTCGGCATATTCGCCTTGCCCGACATGCCGGTCGCCATGATCAGCTGCTTCGGCCGCAGGGTCACCTCTTCGCCGTCGCGCTCGACGACGAGTTCCCACTCGCCCTTCGCCGCGTCGTAGCGGGCACTCTTGGCCGTGGTCTTCGCCCAGTAATTGAGCTCCATGACCTTGGCGTACATTTCCAGCCAGTCGCCGATCTTGTCCTTGGGCGCGAAGACCGGCCAGTTCTTCGGGAAATCGATATAGGGCAAGTGGTCGTACCAGACCGGGTCGTGCAGGCAGAGCGACTTGTAGCGCTTGCGCCAGCTGTCGCCCGGCCGGTCGTTCTTCTCGATGATGATGGTCGGCACGCCGAGCTGGCGCAGCCGCGCGCCGAGCGCAATGCCGCCCTGGCCGCCGCCGACGATCACCGCATAGGGCTGGGTCTCGTAGCCCAGCGTCCGTGCCTCGTCCTCGCGCTTTTCCAGCCAGCTCTTGCGGTTCTTCGCCGCGCCGTGCTCGGCGCCGGCCGGCCGGCGCTCGTGCGAGGGCTCCTCGAAGCCCTTCAGCTCCGTCATCGCGGTCAGCAGCGTCCAGGCCTTGCCGTCCCGCAGGCGCAGAAGGCCCTCGCCGCGCGCCACCTCGGTCTCGAAGACGAACCAGGCGGTGATCACGCCGCCATCCTCGGCAGGGTCCTCCGACAGGGCGAAGCCGCGGGGCCGGATCGCGTCGAGCTGCGCGGCCAGCATGTCGCGGACGCCGGCCGGCCCCTCGACGGTCTTGATGTTCCACGTGAAGGTGACGAGGTCGCGCCAGAAGCTGGTCTGCGCGAACAGGTCTGCCGCGGCGTCGATGTCGCCCGCGGCAAGGGCCGTCTCGAAGTCTGACAGCCAGCCTTCGGCGGCTTTGCGGACGTCGCTGGTTTCGGCCGTTGCCGGCCGCTCGATGGTCTCGCTCATGGTTCCTCCCATTCGCGATTCCGGGCGCTCCGGGCGACCGGCCGCGATCGTTGTCTGGCCGGCCATGCTTCCGCCGGCGTCAGCGTGCGCTGGGCACGTCAGGCAAGGATGACGCGCCAGGTGGGGCGCTGGCAAGATCGGATTGTTTTCGGCCGTGCCACGGCCAAACAGGTCGGACCGAGGCGGTGCGCCGGTGACCGTGCAGCGCGGGGGCGGGCTCTGCCGGTCAGAACTGGCCGGGCAGGATGCGGTCCGGCGGGCGGTGGCCGTCCATTAGCGTGCGGATGTTGATGATCACCTTCTCGCCCATCTCGATGCGCGCCTCGATCGTGGCGGAGCCCATATGCGGCAGCAGCACGACCTTGTTGTCCCGCGCCAGCTTCATCAGCTTGCGGTCGATGGCCGGCTCCTCCTCGAAGACGTCCAGCCCGGCGCCGGCGATCCGCCCCGCCTCGATCAGCTCGACCAGCGCCTTCTCGTCGATGATCTGCCCGCGGGCGGTGTTGACGATGAAGGCATGCGGCTGGATCAGCGCCAGCCGCCGCGCCGACAGCAGGTGGAAGGTCGCCGGTGTGGAGGGGCAGTTCACCGAGATGATGTCCATGCGGGCCAGCATCTGGTCGAGGCTTTCCCAATAGGTCGCGCCGAACTCGGCTTCGGTCTTCGGGCTCACCCTCCGGCGATTGTGATAATGGATTTCCAGGCCGAAGGCCTTGGCCCGGCGGGCGACGGCGGTGCCGATCCGGCCCATGCCGAGAATGCCGAGCTTCTTGCCCGAGATCCGCCGGCCCAGCATCCAGGTCGGCGACCAGCCCGGCCAGGTTTCGCTGCCCAGAAGCCGCGTGCCGCCCTCCACCAGCCGCCGCGGCACCGCCAGGATCAGCGCTAGGGTCATGTCGGCGGTGTCCTCGTTGAGGACATCGGGCGTGTTGGTGACCAGGAGGTTGCGCGACAGGGCCGCCTGCACGTCGATATTGTCGACGCCGTTGCCGTAATTGGCGATCATCTTCAGCCGCGGCCCGGCCTGCTCGATGACGGCCCGGTCGATGCGGTCGGTCACGGTCGGCACCAGCACGTCGGCCTCGCGCACCGCGGCGACCAGGGCCGGCTGCTCCATCGGCCGGTCGGTCTCGTTGAAGCGCACGTCGAACAGCTCGGTCATGCGCTTTTCGATCGGCGCCGGCAGTTTGCGGGTGATGATCACGAGCGGCTTCTCGCGTGTCGTCATCGGCCGCGTTCCTCCCAAAATCAAGACGATATTAACCGAAACGGACGATCATTCGACCTCGGAGCCGAAGGCACTCCCTAGCAAGGCGGCAGCCAAAAACAAAGCGCTGCGCGCCGGGTGACCTACGGCCACTGGAAGACCCGGCGCCGCCCCGCGGCGTGCCCGAGCATCTTGTCGTCTGGAGTTTCTGATGCCGTTCTTCGCCCGTTTCCGCCGTCCGCTCCTGGCGCTTGCCGGCGCCGCGCTGCTCGTCACCGGCACGGCCCCCCTGCCCGTCGCCCATGCCGTCGAGGTCGGGCCGGTCTCGAAGCTGCCGCTGCCGCGCTATGTCAGCCTGAAGGCCAGCCGCGTCAATCTGCGGATCGGCCCGGGCCGCGACTATCCGGTGACGTGGCTCTACCTCAAGGAAGGCCTCCCGGTGGAGATCATCCAGGAATACGAACTCTGGCGCCGCATCCGCGATTCGGAGGGCACCGAGGGCTGGGTCTATCACTCGCTCCTGTCCGGCGACCGCACCTCGATCGCCGCTCCCTGGCTGCGCGGCAAGGCGACGATGATCGACATCCATTCCAGCCCCGCGACCGACGCGCCGCTGGTGGCGCGCATCGAGCCAGGCGTCGTGGCCGGGGTGAAGACCTGCACCGCCGGCTGGTGCGCGCTGAAGGTCGCCGACCGAAACGGCTATGTGCGCCAGCAGGAGATCTGGGGCGTCTATCCCGACGAGCGCTTCGAATAGGACGCCGCGCGTCTGGCCGGACGCACAAGCGACGCGCTTCAACCGTTCGAATCCACGCAACCGGCATCCACCGGCGCCAGACATGCAAAAGCCCGGATCGCCTGATCGATTTGGGCTTTTGCATGTCCGGAAACCGCAGTGGCGGCTCTGCGTTTATTCGGCGGCGCGATCGGCCGACTTCTTGCGGCGCAGGCGCACCACGACGTCGACGTTGACGATCTCCATGCCCTCCGGTGCCTCCGGCAGCCGGTCGAGCCGCAGCCCGCCATCGGGAATGTCGATCATCGAATTGTCGTCCTCGACGAAGAAGTGATGATGATCGGAGGTGTTGGTGTCGAAATAGGTGCGCTGGCCTTCCGCCGAGAGCGGCCGCACGAGGCCGGCATCGGTGAACTGGTGCAGCGTGTTGTACACCGTCGCCAGCGAGACCGGGTCACCGGCCTTGTGGGCTTCCTCGTGCAGTTCCTCGGCCGACAGATGGCGATCGCCGGCGCCGAACATCAGGTTGCACAGGGCCACCCGTTGCCGCGTCGGACGCAGACCCACCGAGCGAAGGCGCTCGAAGACACAGAAGCTCTGGGCGCGCGTGCGGTTTTCCATTGCAGAATGCCACCAGTCTCTTGTTCGTGCGGATGAATTTCGTCCGGATAGGCCCGCAGGCATACCGAAGGGCCTGCGCAACCGCAATATACGTCATCGAACCTCGGGTCACAAATGCCGGCCCGCGGAAATCTCGCCGAGCTGCCGAATCGCGTCTCAGCCGCAGTTCTGGCCGAGTGCGGCGAGCGCGTCGCCCGAGCCGGTCAGCGGCAGGGTGTAGCGCCCGACCGGGCCCGCCACCTCGACGCTGCGCCCCTTGCGCAGGGCCTCGATGAAGCCCGCCTGGCCCGCGAGCGTGCTCTCCGCCACCAGGATCGAGCCCTCCCCGCCGTCGCGGGCGGTCGTCTGGAGGACGAAGGCGGTGTCGTCGACCGTGGCGACCACGGTATGGGGCTGGCCCGCCTGCAGACGGCCGGGAAAGCCGGAAAAGCTGATCGCAAGCTGTCCGGCCGCCACGCAGCGGAAACTCAGCCCGGTGAAGCCCGCGCCCGCCGCAAAGCCGGCCACCGCCCCGTCGCTGCGCCAGGACTGGCCGAGCGCCGGTGCGCCGGCGGCCATCAGCATCGCCGCGCCTCCGCACAGAAGGACGACACGATGGCGAAGAGCGTTCGATAAAGCGGTCATGGCTGGCCTGCATCCTCTCCGGAAATGACCGGCTGCTTCGGGGCGGAAGCAGCTCGGATCGCCCGGTGCTATCGAAATCTGCGCGCACCTGCCACAGATAGGGTCGCGGCAGCGGCGCGTTCCGCCTCACGGGCAGGCCCGCCGCGCCGTGCACAGCCGGACGGTTTCACCTCCGCAGGGGGCGTGGTATGTGCGCAGCCGACATGGGCCCGTGGCAGGGTCGGGAGAACAGGGCGGACACAAGCGATCATGGCGACGAAGCAGACCTCCTACGATTACGACGACCTCATCGCCTGCGGTCATGGCCAGCTGTTCGGCGCCGGCAACGCGCAGTTGCCGCTGCCGCCGATGCTGATGTTCAACCGCATCACCGAGCTCGACGAGACGGGCGGCGAGAACGGCAAAGGCATCATCCGCGCCGAGTTCGACGTGAATCCGGACCTGTGGTTCTTCGGCTGCCATTTCGAGGGCGATCCGGTCATGCCGGGCTGCCTCGGCCTGGACGCGCTGTGGCAGCTCACCGGCTTCTATCTGGGCTGGCTGGGCGAGCCGGGCCGCGGCCGGGCGCTTGGCGTCGGCGAGGTCAAGTTCAGCGGCCAGGTGACGCCCAAGGTCAAGCTCGTCGAATACGGCGTCGAATTTCGCCGCGTCATGCGCTCGCGCCTGAAGCTCGGCATCGCCAATGGCTGGATGAAGGCCGACGGCGAGGTCATCTACCGGGCCAGCGACCTGCGCGTCGGCCTGTTCAGCGACGAGGAAGCGGCGCAGGCCGCCGTCTGATGACGGCGCTCATCCAGGAATCGAGAAGGAGCGGACGATGAAGCGGGTCGTCGTGACGGGCATGGGGATCGTCTCCTCGATCGGCAACGATGTCGACGAGGTGACCGCCTCCCTGAAGGATGCACGCTCGGGCATCACCTTTTCCGAGGAATACAAGGAACTCGGGTTCCGCAGCCATGTCCATGGCCGGCCGACCCTCGATCCGACGACGCTCCTCGACCGACGGGCGATGCGCTTCCACGGCGGCGGCACCGCCTGGAACCATGTCGCCATGGACCAGGCGATCGCCGATGCGGGCCTGGAACCCGCCGACATCTCCAACGAGCGCACCGGCATCATCATGGGCTCGGGCGGCGCGTCCACCCAGACCATCGTGCAGGCGGCCGAGACGGCCCGCGAAAAGGGGCCCAAGCGCATCGGGCCCACGGCGGTGCCCAAGGCGATGTCCTCGACCGCCTCGGCGACGCTCGCCACCTGGTTCAAGATCAAGGGCGTCAACTACTCGATCTCGTCCGCCTGCTCGACCTCCAGCCATTGCATCGGCAATGCCTACGAGACCATCCAGATGGGCAAGCAGGACGTAATGTTCGCCGGCGGCTGCGAGGACCTGCACTGGACCCTGTCGGTGCTGTTCGACGCCATGGGCGCCCTATCCTCGGACTTCAACGACCGGCCGGAGATCGCCTCGCGCGCCTATGACAAGGCCCGGGACGGCTTCGTCATCGCCGGCGGCGCCGGGGTCCTGGTGCTGGAGGAATACGAGCGGGCCCGGGCGCGCGGCGCCAACATCGTCGCCGAGATCGTCGGCTATGGCGCGACCTCCGACGGCGCCGACATGGTCGCCCCCTCGGGCGAGGGCGCGGTGCGCTGCATGCGCCAGGCGATCGGCCATCTCGACGGCCCGATCGACTACATCAACCCGCACGCCACCTCGACGCCGGTCGGCGACCGGATGGAGGTCAAGGCGATCCGCGAGGTCTTCGGCGACAACATCCCGCCGATCTCGGGCACCAAGTCGCTGACGGGCCACAGCCAGGGCGCCACGGGCGTCCACGAGGCGATCTACTCGCTCCTGATGATGAAGCACGGCTTCCTCGCCAAGAGCGCCCATATCGACGAACTCGACCCCGAATTCGAGGGCATGCCGGTCCTGCGCGAGCGGGTCGACAATGCGCGGATCGACCGAGTTCTGTCGAATTCCTTCGGCTTCGGCGGCACCAATGCCTGCCTTGCCTTCCAACGCGTGACCGACTGAGGCTTGGAGAGCACATGGCCGACCTGATGAAGGGAAAGCGCGGGCTCATCATGGGCGTCGCGAACCACAATTCCATCGCCTGGGGCGCCGCCAAGGCGCTGGCGGCGCAGGGCGCGGAGATCGCGCTGACCTATCAGGGCGAGGCCTTCGGGCGCCGCGTGCGCCCGCTCGCCGAGGAGATCGGCAGCAAGCTGATCATCCCCTGCGACGTCGAGGACACCGATTCCCTCGACAAGGTGTTCGAGACGCTGAAGGCGGAATGGGGCACGATCGACTTCGTCCTCCACGCCATCGCCTTCTCCGACAAGAGCGAGCTGAAGGGTCTCTACGCCGACACGACGCGCGAGAACTTCACCCGCACCATGCTGATCTCCTGCTTCTCCTTCACCGAGGTCGCCAGGCGCGCCGCGGAGATCATGACCAATGGCGGGGCGATGGTCACCATGACTTACGGCGGCGCCGTCCGCGTCATGCCGAACTACAACGTCATGGGCGTCGCCAAGGCGGCGCTCGAGGCGTCGGTGCGCTACCTGGCCGCCGATTTCGGCCCGCGCAACATCCGGGTCAACAGCGTCTCGGCCGGGCCGGTGCGCACCCTGGCCGGTGCCGGCGTCTCCGATGCCCGGCTGATGTTCAACTTCCAGCGCCGCAACGCCCCGATGCGCCGCAACACCTCCATCGAGGAGGTCGGCGGCGCCGTCCTCTATCTGATGTCGGAGCTGTCGAACGGCGTGACCGGCGAGATCCACTATGTGGATTCGGGCTACAACATCATGTCCATGCCCTCGCTCGAGGAATTGAAGGCCCAGGAACACCGCAAGGCAGTCGTCGAGGGCGACGAGACCCCCGAGTAGGACGGCGCATCGCGTCGCTCTGCCCGACGGCCGAACCCGGCCGAACACCGCCAAGGCTCCCATCTCAGCAGGCAGCGCGCTCCCGCCGGATCGGGGGCGTGCGCCGTCGCGCCCGAAGATGCCATGGCCGGCATCGAAGGGCCTCTGACATTCTGGTTATCTTTTCTAACTTTCCTGTTGTCTTTTGTAACTAGCCGGGCAAGGATGGCTGACGAAACCCGGAAAGGACGACATGTCATGGCCAGCATGGAACAACGCGCGATACGGGACCTGACGATGCCCGGAACGAAGCCATTCGCGCCGGCGACGCCGCCCGCGCCCTCGCCACGATGGCGGAGGATGTCGTCACCTTCGACCTGGCGCCGCCGCTGCAACTGGCCGGTGCGGAGGCCCGTGACCCCGACGCGCTGGCGGAATGGCTGGCGACATGGGACGGCCCCGTCACGGTCGCCATGCCCGATCCGACGGTGGTCGTGGAAGGCGACATCGCCTTCGCCCACGGCCTGAGCCGGATGCGCGGCACCAAGCGCGGCGAAGGGCCGCTGGACCTCTGGTACCGCTCGACCCTCTGCCTGAAACGCGGTGCCGATGGCTGGTCGCTGCTCCACGAGCACCATTCGATTCCGATGAAGATGGACGGCAGCGGCCGCGCCGCCACCGATCTTCACCCCTGAGTCGGCTCCGCCGCGCCGATCACCGCCACGCCTGCGTCGCCGCGAGCCATTGCCGTGTGCGCGCCTCGGGCTCGGCATGCCGCGTCACATCGGTGACGACCGCCGCGGCATCGGCGCCGGCCGCAAACACCTGCGACAGGTTTTCGACGGTGATGCCGCCGATCGCCACCAGCGGCAGGTCGCCGATCCGCTCGCGCCAGCGCGCCAGCCGGCCCGGCGTTTGCGGCGCCCATGGCATGACCTTGAGCTTGGTTTCCCAGATCGGCCCCAGCGCGACATAGTCCGGCTCGGCCGCCAGGGCGATGGCGAGTTCCGCGTCGTCATGGGTGCTGATGCCGAGCCGCAGGCCGGCGTTCCGGATCGCGGCGCGGTCGGCCTCCGCCAGATCCTCCTGGCCCAGATGCACGAAGTCGCAGCCTTCCTCGATCGCCAGGCGCCAGTGGTCGTTGATCACCAGCGTGCAGCCATGGGCCGCGCAGACCGCCCGCGTCCGCCGGATCGCGTCGCGCAGCGTCGGCGTGTCCATGTCCTTGGCGCGCAGCTGCAGGAGCCTGACGCCGACCGGGACCAGCCGCTCGGCCATCTCCGCGTCGTCGACAATCAGATAGAACGGGTCGAGCCGCGCCCCGGTCATGCCGCACCGCCCAGAAGCGCCTGCCCCAGCATCGGCGTCGAGGGGGCGGCCATGTCGCGCGGCGCCATCGGGTCCGCCTCATAGGCCAGCCGCCCGGCCTCCACGGCGAGCGCGAAGCTCCGCGCCATCGCCACCGGATCGCCGGCCCTGGCGACGGCCGTGTTGAGGAGGACGCCGTCATAGCCGAGCTCCATGGCGGCGGCCGCCTGGGACGGCAGGCCGAGCCCGGCATCGACGATCAGCGTCAATTCCGGAAAATGCGCCCGCAACTGGCGCAGGCCGTAGCGATTGTTCAGCCCCATCCCCGAGCCGATCGGCGCGCCCCAGGGCATCAGCACCCGGCAGCCCGCCTCGACCAGCCGGTCGGCGACCGACAGATCCTCCACCGTATAGGGCAGCACGTCGAAGCCGTCGGCCGACAGGATGCGCGCCGCCTCGACCAGCCCGAACACGTCGGGCTGCAGGGTCTCGGTGTCGCGCACCACCTCCAGCTTGATCCAGTCGGTGCCGAAGATCTCGCGGGCCATCTGCGCCGTCGTCACCGCCTCGCGGACCGAATGGCAGCCCGCGGTGTTCGGCAGGATGTCGCGGCCCAGACCACGGATCAGTTCCCAGAAGGCCTGGCCGGCCCGTGCCGCGCCGGATTCGCGCCGCAGCGACACGGTGACGACACCGGCCGGGGCGGCCTCGATGGCCTCGATCATCACCTGCGGCGAGGGGTAGAGCGAGGTGCCCAGCATCAGCCGCGAGGCAAGCCGCCGACCGTAGATCTCCATGCCGTGCTTCACATTTGCCGGCTCACTTTTGATCACGTCCATCCTCAGCCTCCCTTCATGGGGGCGATGATCTCGATCGCGTCGCCCTCGGAGAGCCGCACCGTGTCGCGCTCACCCTTCGGCACGAAGTCGCGGTTGAGCGCCGTGGCGACGATGGCGCCTTCATAGCCCAGTTCGACGAGCGCGCGGTCGAGGGTCGTGGCCTCGACGCTGCGTTCCTCGCCATTGACGGAAATTCTCATGATGCGTCCCTCAGGGGTTCGGCGAAGATCTCGGCGACGGCCTCCCCGGCCATGGCGGGGGACAGCAGGAAGCCGTGGCGGTAGAGCCCGTTCAGGCTGACCACCCGGGCCTGGCGCGTCACAAGCGGCAGGTTGTCGGCATAGGCCGGGCGCAGGCCGCTGCCGGTTTCCACCAGCTCGGCCTCGGCAAAGGCCGGATGCAGCGCATAGGCGGCATTGAGCAGTTCCACCGTGCCGCGCAAGGTGATGGCGCGGTCGTCGTCGGTCTCCACCATCGTTGCGCCCACCATGAACAGCCCGCCCTTGCGCGGCACCACATAGATCGGCGAGCGCGGATGCAGGAGCCGCACCGGGCGCGCCAGCGACACCTCCTGCGTGCGCAGCAGCAGCATCTCGCCGCGCACCGCCCGCAGGCGGGGCAGATCCGGGCGCGCGGCGATGCCGCGGGTATCGACGATGTGATCGTGGTCGAGGTCGGCGGGCGCGACACGGCTGCCCAGATGCAGGCGTACGCCGCGCCCGCGCAGCCGTTCGGCCAGCGCGTGCAGCGTGCGGCGGGGGTCGAGATGGGCTTCCTCGGCGAAGAACAGGCCGTCGTCGAATCGGCCGGACAGGTCGGGCTCCAGCGCCGCGATCGCCTCGGCGTCGAGACGCTCATGCCCGCGCGTGCGGCGGGCGAAGCGGTCGAGATCGGGCCGGTCGCGCCAAGGTGCCAGCACCAGCGTGCCGTTGCGCACGACCTCGGGAACCTGCCGCGCCCACCAGGCGATCCCCGCCAGCCCGGGAGCGACGATCGCGGGATCGGCGCTCTCGGCTTCGCAATGGGGCGCCAGCATGCCGCCGGCGAGCCACGACGCGGCCCCCAGCCCCAGTTCGGGCGCGGCCTCGTGGACGTCGAAATCGGCGCCCCGCTCGGCGAGTTCCAATGCGGTGACGAGCCCGGCAACGCCGGCCCCGATGACGGCCACGCGCATGGTCAAGCCCCGCCGACGCGTCGGGCGTCGTGCGTACATGCGAACCGGTCGGCCATACTCTCTCCTCGACGCGTCTCGGAGATCCGGCTGATCGACAGGGGAAAGACTGGCGGCGCGCGCCCGCGGCGGGGCGCCTGGCCCGCCAGCTTCCATCCCTCCGCCGGTCTGAACCGGATCAGGTTCGAAGGGTCGCCACGCGCTGCCGCCTCTCGGCGGCCGATGGCCTCTCAGTTCCCTGCCGGAACTCCCCTTGGATACGGCGAATCTGGGGCTCCGGAGCGGCGCTGTCAACGCCGCCGCGCGCCGAGGCGCCTTTCGTCCGACGCAATGCCCGGCACCGGTCTGTCTGACCGAGGCATCGTCACGCGCCCCCCCCATGATGAATGGGCACTCCGGCTCGGTGGCTCGGCGCAGCCGGTTCAGCCCTGCGGCAGCCGGCGCTCGCGGCGGCGGCGCCGCATGCGGACCGCACCGTGGCCGCCGGCCCCGATGGCCCAGCCGAGCCCGAATCCGACCACGGCCAGGAGCAGTCCTTCCACCGTGATCGGCAGCGCCGGGCGATAATCGGCGGCCGCCCGTTCGGCGATTTCCCAGTCCGGGTCGCCGACCGCGACGAAGGGGCGGAACAGGGGCGCCGATTCCGCCACCATCCGGTAGCGGCGCTTGACATCGTCGAACCGCGCGATCGTCTGCCCGGCGTCGGTGCCCTGGCGGGCGACGAAGGCGTCGCGGTTCTCGCGCAGCCGCTCCACCGCTTCGCCACGCGACAGGTCGGAGGCGGCCGCGCTGGCGTCGAAGCGTTCGACGATCCGGCGCAATTCGTCCGCCGCGCCGCCGAGCCGCTGCAGATATTGCTGGGTGAACTCGAGCGACTGGCTGGAGACGAGCCCCAGGAAGAGCGCCGCCACGACGCGGATGACCAGTCCCGGCATACCCTCTCCCTCCCCGCATGGCGGCCCGCCGCCGCCGCCGCTTCGCGCAGCGCCGCGATCATACGACGCCCACGCTGCCTGCGCATCCCGCATCGGCTAACGCTTCGACCTGCCGCTTCGACGCATCATGCGTCCCGGCAAACCGATGCCGGTGTCAGGCCGTGCTGCGGCCCGTGCGCGCGTCAGGCGAACAGTCGCGTCCCGCGCTCGGCAATCGCCCGGAAGCTGGCGGTCACATGGTCCGCCAGCGCATCGGCGACCGCTCCGGCACCGTCGCGGCGCGCCAGCGTCATGCGATAGTCGCCGAGCCGCGGCAGGCCGTGCTCGGCTCCCAGCCGGACGATGTCGCCCGAGGCCACGCTGATCGGCAGCGGCGCGATCGCCAGATCCGCGGCGACCGCGGCGAGCTGGCCGCTGCAGAACTCGCTGCTGTAGGCGACGCGGTAGTCGATCTCCGCCGCGTCCAGCGCCGCCAGCGCCATGCCGCGCCAGGCGCAGCCCGTGTCGGCCAGGGCGAGCGGCAGCGGCCTTTCGGCGGCGGCCAGCCCGCCGCGCGCGCCCACCCAGACCAGCGGCTCGCAATGGATATAGTCCGGCCCGTCCCGGCGCTCGTCATGGCTGAACACGGCCAGGTCCAGCTCGCCCGCCCGGCAGCGGCGGCGCAGCTCCTCGGTGCGGTCCAGGCGGACCTCGACCTCGACCTTGGGATGGGTCTGCGCGAAGCGCTTGAGGATTTCCGGCATGGCGACGACGCCGTTGTCGTTGGGCACGCCGAGCCGCACGCTGCCCTCGCAGCAGATCGAGAGGAAGCGCGAGAAGGCCTCGTCGTTCAGCTTCAGCAGGCGGCGGGCATAGCCGAGGAAGATCTCGCCATCGGTGGTCAGCGACACGCTGCGGGCGTCGCGCCGGAACAGCTCGCGGCCGACCATGTCCTCCAGCTTCTTCACCTGCAGGCTGATCGCCGAGGCGCTGCGATGCACCTGCTCCGCGGCGCGGGAGAAATTGCCGGTGTCGGCGATCGCCACCATCGTGCGGGCGAGGTCCATGTCGAGATTGGGCAGGTTCGGGGACAGCACGGGCGACTCTCTTGTTAGCAAAACTTTCAGCTACCCTTACACCTTCTCGTTTGCCTCATCAATGAGCCTTCCTCATATTTTGGCCATCAGCCATTGGAGGTACTCATGCTGCATCACTCGACCCTGCCCCCGCGCCTCGGCGACGAACGCGTTACGGGCCTTGCCGGCCGCCTGAAGAACTGGACGGTGGAGCGGCGCCGCCAGCGCCTGCGCCGCGACGCCTTCAACACGCTGCTGCATGTCGACGACCACATCCTCGCCGACATCACCGGGCTCACGCGCGAACAGGTCGCGGAAATGGCCCGCCAGCCCCTCGCCGTGGATGCCCTGGACGCGATCTGCCGGCTGCAGGAGCGGGCCTCGGCGCGGCACGGCGCGTCTCGCCGGACCGGTTGAGCCCCGCCAACCCTCACCCCCAACGAAAAAGGCGCGCCCCGCGGGACGCGCCTTTCCGTATGCCTGCGAAGGGACGTGTCGCTCAGGCGGCGTCTTCCTCGCCCTTGCTGATCTCCTGGCCGCTCTCCTGGTCGACGACCTTCATCGACAGGCGCACCTTGCCGCGCTCGTCGAAGCCCATCAGCTTGACCCAGACCTTCTGGCCTTCCTTGACGATGTCAGTCGTCTTGGCGACGCGGTCGGCGGCCAGCTGCGAGATGTGCACGAGGCCGTCGCGCGAGCCGAAGAAGTTGACGAAGGCGCCGAACTCGACGGTCTTGACCACCGTGCCCTCGTAGACCTCGCCGACTTCCGGCTCGGCGACGATCGAGTGGATCCACTTGCGGGCCGCCTCGATCTCCTTGGCCGAGGACGAGGCGATCTTCACCGTGCCGGTGTCGTCGATGTTGATCTTGGCGCCCGTCTTCTCGACGATCTCGCGGATGATCTTGCCGCCGGCGCCGATGACGTCGCGGATCTTCTCGGTCGGGATCTGCATGACCTCGATGCGCGGCGCGAACTCTCCGAGCTCGGCCCGGCTCTCCGACAGCGCCTGGCCCATCTCTTCCAGGATGTGCAGGCGGCCGCCGCGGGCCTGGTCGAGGGCGATCTGCATGATCTCCTCGGTGATGCCCTGGATCTTGATGTCCATCTGCAGCGAGGTGATGCCCTCGGAGGTGCCGGCGACCTTGAAATCCATGTCGCCGAGATGGTCCTCGTCGCCCAGGATGTCGGACAGCACCGCGAAGCGCTCGTCTTCCTTGATCAGGCCCATGGCGATGCCCGCCACCGAACGCTTCAGCGGCACGCCCGCATCCATCAGCGCCAGCGAGGTGCCGCAGACGGTCGCCATCGAGGACGAGCCGTTGGACTCGGTGACCTCGGAGACGGCGCGGATCGTGTAGGGGAACGCCTCGGCGGCCGGCAGCATCGGGCGCAGGGCGCGCCAGGCCAGCTTGCCGTGGCCGATCTCGCGGCGGCCGGGCGAACCCATGCGGCCGGTCTCGCCCACCGAATAGGGCGGGAAGTTGTAATGGAGCAGGAAGCGCTCCTTATAGGTGCCGGTCAACGCGTCGACGAACTGCTCGTCCTCGCCGGTGCCGAGCGTGGCGACGACCAGCGCCTGGGTCTCGCCGCGGGTGAACAGCGCCGAGCCGTGGGCGCGCGGCAGGATGCCGGCCTCCGAGACGATCTTGCGGACCGTCTTCAGGTCACGGCCGTCGATGCGGCCGCCCGTGTCGAGGATGTTCCAGCGCACGATCTTGGCCTGCAGCGCCTTGAAGACGGTGCCGACCTGCTCCTTGGAGTATTTGGTCTCCTCGGCGTCCTCCGGCAGGAAGTGGCCGGTGACCTTCGCCTTGACCGCGTCGACGGCGACGTAGCGCTGCTGCTTGTCGGTGATCTTGTAGGCGTCGCGCAGCTCGCCCTCGACCAGCTGCAGCATCTCCGCTTCCAGCGCCGAATAATCGGCGGCGATGTGCTCGCGCGGCTCCTTGGCGGCGTGCTCGGCCAGCTTGATGATCGCGTCGATCACCGGCTGGAAGCCGCGATGGCCGAACATGACGGCGCCCAGCATGACGTCCTCGGCCAGCTCGTGGGCCTCCGATTCCACCATCAGCACGGCGGCCTCGGTGCCGGCGACGACCAGGTCGAGCTTCGACTCGGCCATCTCGTCGACATGCGGATTCAGCTTGTACTCGCCGTTGATGTAGCCGACGCGCGCCGCGCCGATCGGACCCATGAAGGGCACGCCGGACAGCGTCAGCGCGGCCGAGGCGGCGACCAGCGCCACCACGTCCGGGTCGTTCTCCAGGTCATGCTGCAGCACCGTCGTGACGACCTGCGTCTCGTTGCGGTACCCTTGCGCGAAGAGCGGGCGGATCGGGCGGTCGATGAGGCGGGAGACCAGCGTTTCCTTCTCGCTCGGCCGGCCTTCGCGCTTGAAGAAGCCGCCGGGGATCTTGCCCGCGGCAAACGTCTTTTCCTGGTAGTTCACGGTCAGCGGGAAGAAGTCGAGGCCGGGCTTGGGCTGCTTGGCCGACACGACGGTCGCCAGCACGACGGTCTCGCCGTAGGTCGCCAGCACGGCGCCGTCGGCCTGCCGGGCGATCTTGCCGGTCTCGAGGGTGAGCGGACGTCCCGCCCAGTCGATTTCCACCTTATGGGTATCGAACATGGTCTTGCCTTTGCATCCTGCGCGCCGCACGCCATTCGAGGCGTCGCGTCCGCGCGTTGAGGGTTCGGAACCGCATCACGGGCAAGACGACGGGAGGCTTCGCGCAAGGGGCCAGGGGGGCAAGATGGCGGCTGGCCCGCTCGTGGCTCCGGAAGCATCCGGCAATCCTGCCCCGTGACCGTTCGAAGGGTCGGACCGGCCGGGCCTGATGAAGGCTCGCCTGGTGCCGGGGCATGGCCGCCCCATGGGGGAGCGGCGAAACGGCCGGCCGAAGGGCGTGTCGCCCCGGCCCGCCGGTCGTGAAGCTGTTAGCGGCGCAGTCCGAGACGGCCGATCAGGGTCTGGTAGCGCTGCTCTTCCTTCGACTTCAGATAGTCGAGGAGGCGGCGGCGCTGGGAGACCATCTTCAGAAGGCCACGACGCGAGTGGTTGTCCTTCTTGTGGTCCTTGAAATGGTCGGTGAGGTTGGTGATCCGCTCGGTCAGGATCGCCACCTGGACTTCCGGCGAACCGGTGTCGCCCTCCTTGGTGGCATAGTCCTTCATGAGCTCGGCCTTGCGCTCAAGCGTGATCGACATCGGATTCCCTTTCTTGGAAATATGAGGGTTTGGGGTCGCCCTGGCCGGGATGTCGTCCAGCGAGGGCCATGAACAGCGCGGGCACAGGCCCGGCGCTGCGGCGCGTATACGCCATCACGGACCGGAAAGCTAGATGCGGGGGATGGGGTGGACTCCCCACCGTTTAGCAAGTGGGTTTCGTGGCGTGATTGGCATCGAACTCAGTCCCTGCAGCAAGCATGGCGCATGCGACGGCGAGAAGGCGATCGGCGATCGGCGATGGATCTGAGGGCGCGGCGTGGTTGTGACCTCGCTTCCTGAGAGCTTCGTATTTGGCTCGGCTCACCGGGTCGTGCTGAGTTGCCACGCGGGCCCAATGGTAGACGGCATTGCGCAGCCGGCCGTCTGCGGCTTGGCGCATGACGACGATGCGGCTTTTGCCGGAACGCCCTGGGGACGGGCGCGACACCGGACAAGCATCGCAAAGCCTGGTAGTCTCGGCGTCGCAGGGCTTCGTAGGCTTCTGCGAGCAGCGTGGCGGCGACGATCGTTCCGACGCCCGGCAAGGTTCGCAGGATCGTCACGTCATGCTGCTCAGAAGTCTGCCCCGGCTTGGTCTCCCCCGATTGGGCGAGGCGGGCTGTCAGGCGGTCGAGCCGGTCGTCGGCGCCTGCGATCTCCCGGTTGACGAGCTGGAGCCGCTTGGCGACGGACTCGAGGTGGTCCGTCGCCGCCCTCACAGGGATCGGCAGGCACTGCGGTGGCTCGAACGTGACGGAGGAGATCGTCATGGACGACGAGCAATCGAACTGGTTCGTGGGCGTCGACTGGGCATCGCAGACGCACCATGTGGTATTGATCGATGCCCGCGGCTGCAAGGCCGCCGAGCGTGGCTTTCCTTATGGCGGCGCTCCAAGGCGCAAACTCCCCACGAGGCATCCACCGCGGCCTCCCGCCGGGGCACAGGTCCCCCCGGGTGTTCACGACACAGGGGGCGATGGGTTGCTCCCGGCAGGCTGGCCCGATCCGAGCAGCCTATGACAAAGCCGGCCGGATCACCATGAGGGGTACAGGGGCGGCATCGAAGCATCATGCAGACCGCCCGTTTGATAAACCCAGCATTACATGCCAATGCAACGGAACCAGTGCTTGGCCTGTCGCTTCTCGCGACGTTGGAAATGTTGTTAATCAGGCGGCATAATAATCGAACGTGCCATGGCCAAGACTGTCCTCGCTCCTATCAATCCCGATGTGCTCGCATGGGCGCGACGTAGCGCCTGCGTGCCTGCCGAGGAGGCGGCCAAAGCTGCAGGTGTCTCTGTCGAGCGCCTCGGCGCTGGCGCTCGAAGATATCGAGGTGGCGATCGGCGAGGCCGAGGAGGCCGAAGCCCAGCGCAAGAAGGCGGCGGCCAAGCCCGAGCCAGAACGCACTCGCCGCCAGCCGC
>NZ_JAZHLI010000006.1:0-132445 GCF_036549475.1 Aurantimonas sp. A2-1-M11
TGCGGCGGAATCCCGCCAAACTGTCGATGACCAACAAACGATTGAAGGCCGGGTGGAACGAAAAATTCCTCGTCAGCCTCATCTCGTGAAATGCAACTCACCCGATTCCCCTGCCATTCCCCGCGCCCCCCATTGGACGACGGACCGTGCCGGTCACGCGCGAGCAGAGCGCATGTCAGCCGTAATGGTTGCGCACGACGGCGTTGGCCAGTTCCTCGCGGCTGATGACGCCGGCGATGTCCTCCGGCCGCGGCACGCCGCGGGTCTCGTTCACCACGATCGCATAGGAGCGGTTGCGACGGTTCATCCGGGTCACGACCGTATTCAGATTGTGAACCGTGGAGGCGAGGATGAATTCCGACGAGCCGATGTCGTCCAGCGTCTGGGTGGTGAAGCGGTCGGCGCGGTACGGGATGGTGCCGAATCGCACGAAGCCGGTGATGCGGTTGCCGTCGGTAAGGATCACCCGCGAGGTCTCGACATCGATACGCTTGAGCGCCTCCGAGACCGTCATGCTGCCCGGCAGGATCTCGAAGGTCTTCGACATGACCTCCGTCACCGGCTGCACCATGAACATGTTGGTGGTGCGGTCGGTGGGGATCGGACGGCCGCGGTACCTCAGCTTGATCGTGTAGATATCGGCCACAATCAGCGAGCGCCGCACGCCGATGGCAATCGCCACGGCCAGCACCAGCGGCAGGATGATGTCGTAGTCGCGGGTCATCTCGAAGATCATCACGATCGCCGTCATCGCCGCACTGGTGGCGCCGCCGACCATCGCCCCCATCCCGATGATGGCGAAGGTCTCCATCGTCAGCCCGGCGCCCGGCAAAAGCGTGTTGCCGATCAGGCCGATCGCGCCGCCCAGTGCCGCGCCCATGAACAGGCTCGGCGAGAAGATCCCGCCCGAGGCGCCGGCGCCGAGGCTGAGGCAGGTGGCCACCAGCTTGCCGACGAACAGCATGAGCAGCACCGCGACGGTCATGTCGCCGCCGCTGATGATGTCCTGGATGGTGGAATAGCCGACCGAATAGATGTGGTAGTGGCCGGTCCAGGTCAGGAACAGATAGCCCATCACGCCGACGGCGGTCATGCCGATGACGTTCTGGACATAGGGATTGAGGCGCGATCCCTCGAACACGTCCTCGGATTTGGCGAGCAGCTTGACGAAGGCCCAGGCGGCCACGCCCATGACCGCGCCGAGGATGGCCGACAGAAGAAGCTCGGCGCCATTGACCGCCATGCCTTCGGGCAGCCCGCCGAGCGGCACGATGAAGGCCGATTCGATGCCCATGGCCAGGCGGTAGACATAGGTGGAAGTCGCGGTCGCCACGACCACCGGCAGGAAGGTGCGGGCCGAGATCTCCGGCAGCAGCACCTCGGAGGCGAACAGCACGCCGCCGAGCGGCGTGTTGAAGGTCGCGGCGATGCCGGCGCCGGCACCGGCCGAGAGCAGCGTGATCTTCTGGTGTCGCACGAGGCCCAGCGCCCGTCCGAAGGTCGAGCCGAAGGACGAGCCGATCTGGATGATCGGCCCCTCGCGCCCGACCGAGGCGCCGGTGCCGATGGAGATCGCCGAGGCCAGCGACTTCACCACAGCGACGACGCCGCGCACGTTCCCGTTCTGGTGATAGATCGCGTACATGACCTCGGGCACGCCATGGCCCTTGGCCTCGGGCGCGAAGTTGCGCACCAGCCAGACGACGACGAGACCACCCAGCACCGGCACCAGGATGATGCCCATGCCCCAGGGGCTCGGCGCGCCATAGGCGTTGGGCTCGAGGTGCAGGTTGAACTGCCCGTAGAAGGCCAGATTGTAGATGAATGCGATCAGATACTTGAACACGATCGCGCCGAGGCCGGCGACGATTCCGACGACCAGCGCCAGCACCAGCATGATCGGCAGCGACATCTCCCGGTCCGGCGGCGCCTCCGCCTCCGGTGCGAACGACGCAACGGGTTGGGCAGACGGGCTTTCGACGGACATGATCGCAAGGAACGCTGTTGGAATGGATCGGGCTGGCTGTAAGGTCCCCTTCTATTTCACCCTCACCGGCCTATGAAAAGACCGTAAGGGGAAGATTTGCCGCGCGTCCCCACGCATTCCCGTGGAGTTTAGTCCTTCCACGCCGCCAGGCAACCCGGCCGCTCGCCGCTGACCGGGTCGCGCTCCGGCAAGCCCAGAGCCGCGATCTGCGCCCGTACGGCGCCCATGTCGCCGTCGCCGGGCCGCAGGATCGCGCCGTTCTGGCCGGGCGGATAGGCGCCGACAACGGCGAAATCCGGGCTCGCCGACAGCCGCCGATGGCCCACCCCTGCCGGGATCATCACCACGTCGCCCGGCCGCATCCTTGCCTGAACGCCGCCGTCGCCGCCGAAGCCGATCACCGCCTCGCCGCCGACACAGCCCAGCACTTCGTGCCCCTGTGCATGGAAGTGCCAGTAGTCGAAGACCGTGTAGGTCCACGTCCCCTGCCAGCCATTGTCGGTGAAGCGTCGGGCCATCGCCGCAGAGCTCGCGTCTTCCGCAGGGACAGCCTGGGGCAGGACGAGCAGGGGCAGATGGCTGCTCGGAATTTCCGTATCGTCGGGCAGATGATGTGTGACGACTTCCATTTTGCCTCGCTAGCATCGATGATGACGCCATGAGCGGCACCAGGGACATGGCGCCGCGAGAAATGGCCTGGTTTGCAGAAGAGCTAGGCAAGGTTCCTGTCCGGTCCACGAGGTCCATGCCACACCATCGTCTCCCGCATCCCGCGCTTGCCGCTCCATTCGTCGTCGACACCGTGCTGAAGCGCGACGTCTTCGGCGAGATCTCGGCGGGGCACATGGCCGATGCGCCGGAGACGATCGTCACCCGCCGCCGCGTCGCGGGCGCCGCCCCCTGGGTTCGCCGCTTCGCCTGGCATCTGGCAGGCCGCGAGATCCGCGCCTTGCAGAAGCTCGCGCCGGTGGACGGCACGCCGAAGCTCCTGGGCGTCGATTCCAATGCGCTGTACCGTTCCTGGATCGAGGGCACGCCGCTGCATGTCGCCCGGCCGAAGGGCAACACCGCCTATTTCCGCGATGCCAAGCGGCTGCTGCGCAGCCTGCACCGGGCAGGCATCACCCACAACGATCTGGCCAAGCCCCAGAACTGGCTGATGACCCCGGATGGCAAGGCGGCGCTGATCGACATGCAGCTCGCCACCGTCTTTCCCCGCCGTACCCGCCTGTTCCGCCTCCTGGCGCGCGAGGACCTGCGCCACCTCCTCAAGCACAAGCGCAGCTTCTGCCGCGAGGCGCTGACCCCGGCCGAACGGCGAATGCTGGCGACCAAGAGCCTGCCGGCGCGGATCTGGATGGCCTCCTTCAAACCCGTCTACAATCTGGTGACCCGCGGGATCTTCAACTGGTCCGACGGCGAGGGGACCGGGGACCGGATGGACACCGACGGCAAGGCAATCATGGCCCGGCTCGCGGCCGACCCCGCCATCACCGGATTCGCGCTCGTGCCGTACCCTTATCCGCGCCAGCGCGGCATCGGCCTCTACCTGTTTGCCGAGCCCGCGCCCGGCACGGACGGGTCGGCGCTGGAGCGCCGGCTGCGCGGGGCACCGCGCCCGCGCCCGGACCTCGTTCAGGCGGTCGCCGCCCTGCCTCGCGACGCCAGCGGCACGGTCCGCGAGGATCTCCTGCGGCTGGTGGCAATCAATCAGGTCGAGCGCATCCCGGCCGTCGCCCGGGACGAGGCCGCCCTCGCCGCCACCCTGCGCATCGCCGAGGACCGCCGCAACTTCACCGACCGCCGGCTGAAGGGATAGACGCAGGGGGCAGCCCCAGCTGTCCCGCGATCGCCTGGCCGGCGGCGACGCCCGAAGACCAGGCCCACTGGAAATTGTAGCCGCCGAGCCAGCCGGTCACGTCCACGGCCTCGCCGATGGCGTAGAGGCCCGGCACGCGGCGCGCCTCCATGGTCTTGGACGACAGTTCGGCGGTGTCGATCCCGCCGGCGGTCACCTCGGCCTTGGCGAGTCCCTCGGTGCCGGTCGGGCGGAAGGTGAGCCGCGTCAGCGTTTCGGCGGCTACGCCCAGTTCGGCATCGGTGATGCTGCCGAGCTCGCGCGGCTCGCCGATGCGCTCGGCCAGGGCATCGGCAAGGCGGTTGGGAAGCCGCTCGGCCAGCGCCGCCTTCATGTGTGCGCGCGGCATCCGCCGCTTGGCCGCCCGCAGCATCTCGGCGGCGTCCTTGACCACGGTCAGCGCGATGGTCTCGCCCGGCGCCCAATAGGACGACACCTGCAGGATGGCTGGGCCGGACAGCCCCTTGTGGGTGAACAGCGCCGCCTCCTCGAAGGCGACGTCGCCGACCCGCGCCACCGCCGGGCAGGACACGCCGGAAATCTTCCGGAACAGCATTTCGTCCGGTCCCAGCGTCAGCGGGACCAAAGCGGGCCGCGGCGTGACGACGTTCAGGCCGAAACGCGCGGCGATCTCGTAGGCCTTGCCGGTCGCCCCCATCTTCGGGATCGACGGCCCGCCGGTGGCGACGACCAGCGCGGGTGCCGACGCGCGGCCCACCTGGAAGCGGCCGTCGGCATGGCCGATCTCGCCGACCGGCGTCGACAGCGCGATCTCGACGCGGCCGGCCTCGCATTCCGCTAGCAGCATGTCGACGATCTGCCTCGCCGATCCGTCGCAGAAGAGCTGGCCGAGGGTCTTTTCGTGCCAGGCGATGCCATGGCGCTCGACCAGCGCCAGAAAGTCCCACTGGGTGTAGCGGCTGAGCGCCGACTTGGCGAAATGCGGGTTCTGCGAGAGGTAGCAGCGCGGCTCCGTCTCGCGGTTGGTGAAGTTGCAGCGCCCGCCGCCCGAGATCAGGATTTTCTTTCCCGGCGCGTCCGCATGGTCGATGACGAGCACCCGCGCGCCCGCCTGCCCCGCCGTCGCAGCCGCCAGGAGCCCCGCGCCGCCGGCGCCCAGAATGATCGCGTCGTAATCCATCATCGCCTTGTGTGGAATGCGTGGACGCTCCGGCGCGGCCCATAAGGGCGCGAACCAGCAGAGAGCGCCGCCGTCTGCCGCTCAAGCCCCGTTGACGAAGCCTTCGAGAACGCGCTTCTGGCCGGCCTTGTCAAAATCGACGGTCAGCTTGTTGCCCTCGACGCTGGCGACGGTGCCGTTGCCGAACTTCATGTGGAAGACCCGGTCCCCGGCGGCAAAGCGGCTCTCCTCGGTGGCGACGGACTTGGCCACCAGCTCGCCCTCGATGTCGCGCGGGCCGCCCTTGCGGGCCGAGGCGTTGAGGCCGAAGCCGGTGCGCGGCGGCTGGTTGTGCCCCTTGCCGCCAGGCTGGCCGCCGCGAACCCCGCCATCGTCATAGCTGATCTCGCGGGTCCGCCCACCGGACCAGCCGTCGCCGCCCCGGCCGCGCCCGCCATTGCCCCCGGCAAAGCCGGCATTGGCCGCCTGGGCCCGCCGCCAGCCCGGCGTCGTGTAGGCACCTTCCTGGAAGGCCGCCGCGCCATCCCAGCGGCTCGCGCCGTAGCCACCGAAGCCGCCGGCGCCGTAGCCACCATAGGAGGTGTTGGCCTCCATCACCTCGACATGCGCCTCGGGCAGTTCGTCGAGGAAGCGCGAGGGAACGGTCGATTGCCACATCCCGTGGATGCGCCGGTTGGAGACGAACCAGATCTTCACCCGCTGCTTGCCGCGGGTCAGGCCCACATAGGCCAGCCGGCGCTCTTCCTCGAGGCCGGAGCGACCGCCCTCGTCGAGCGCGCGCTGGTGGGGAAACAGCCCCTCTTCCCAGCCGGGCAGGAACACCGTCTCGAACTCCAGCCCCTTGGCCGCGTGCAGCGTCATGATCGAGACGGCGTCCATCTCGGCGTTCTGCTCGGTGTCCATGACCAGTGCGACATGCTCCAGGAAGGAGGGCAGCGTGTCGTAGGCCTCCATGGAGCGGACGAGTTCCTTGAGGTTTTCCAGCCGCCCCGGCGCCTCGGCCGAGCGGTCGTTCTGCCACATCTCGGTGTAGCCGGATTCCTCGAGGATCTGCTCGGCGAGTTCGGTGTGCTTGGCGGTGGGAAGCTGCTCGGCCCAGCGCATCAGGTCGGTGACCACCCTGCGCAGCGCGTTGCGCGGCTTGGGCTTCAGTTCCTCGGTCTCCACCATCTCGCCGGCCGCCGCGATCAGCGGCACGCCGCGGGCGCGCGCATAGTCGTGCAGAAGCCGCATGGTCGCGTCGCCGAGGCCGCGCTTGGGTGTGTTGACGATGCGCTCGAAGGCGAGGTCGTCGGCCGGCTGGCAGACGCAGCGGAAATAGGCCAGCGCGTCGCGCACCTCCATGCGCTCGTAGAAGCGCGGGCCGCCGATGACGCGGTAGTTCAGGCCCATGGTGACGAAGCGGTCCTCAAACTCGCGCATCTGGAACGAGGCGCGCACCAGGATCGCCATGTCGTTGAGGTTGTGGTCGTTGCGCCGCTGCAGATCCTCGATCGCCTCGCCGATCGCCCGGGCCTCTTCCTCCGAATCCCAGCCGGCATTGACCTCGACCTTCTGGTGCTCGGGGTCGGAATGGTCGGTGAACAGGGTCTTGCCGAGCCGGTCCTCGTTGTGGGCGATCAGGTGCGAGGCCGCGCCCAGGATGTGGGCGGTCGAGCGGTAGTTGCGCTCCAGCCGGATCACAGTCGCGCCGGGAAAATCCTTGTCGAAGCGCAGGATGTTGTCCACCTCGGCGCCGCGCCAGCCATAGATCGACTGGTCGTCGTCGCCGACGCAGCAGATGTTGACGGGCGGACGGCTCCCCCGGTCGCTGCCTTGCGCGGCGGGCAACGCGGGCGACGGGCTGATCTCCCCCCTTGTGGGGGAGATCACCTTGCTTGAAGCCTCGTCACGCTGCTTCGGACGCTGGGCGAGCAGGCGCAGCCACAGATACTGGGCGACGTTGGTGTCCTGGTACTCGTCGACCAGGATGTAGCGGAAGCGGTCGTGATACTCGCCCAGCAGATCCGTATGGGTCCGGAAGATTGCGATGGGATGCAGCAGCAGATCGCCGAAGTCGCAGGCGTTGAGCGCCTTCAGCCGTGCCTGGTAGGCCGCATAGAGCTCCCGGCCCTTGCCATTGGCGAAGGCACGCGCGTCCCCCTCGGGAATGTCCTTCGGCGTCAGTGCCTTGTTCTTCCAGCCATCCAGCATGTTGGCGAAGGTGCGGGCCGGCCAGCGCTTGTCGTCCAGGCCCTCGGCCTGAATGAGCTGCTTGATCAGCCGGATCTGGTCGTCGGTATCGAGGATCGTGAAGTTCGACTTCAGCCCCGCCAGCTCGGCGTGGCGCCGCAGGATCTTGACGCCGATGGAGTGGAAGGTGCCGAGCCACGGCATGCCCTCGACCTGCTCGCCGACGAGGAGGCCGATGCGCTGCTTCATCTCGCGCGCCGCCTTGTTGGTGAAGGTCACGGCGAGGATCTGCGAGGGCCAGGCCCGGCCGGTGGCCAGGATATGGGCGATGCGCGTCGTCAGCACGCGCGTCTTGCCGGTGCCGGCGCCGGCCAGCACCAGCACCGGTCCCTCGGTGGTTTCCACCGCCGCGCGCTGTTCCGCGTTGAGGCCTGAGAGATAGTCCGGCGCGCCGGCGTTGCGCACGACGCCGCGAGCCGACAGCGCACGGGCGGCGATGCCGCCGGGACGGGCCGGCGGGACCCCGGTTGATTCGTCGAAATCTGTCATCAGCGCCAATGTAAGACTTCGCGCGCGGAACACTACAGCAACGGCCCGAAAATCGGAATCGATCCTCGGGAAGCACGACGCGGAGATTCAACGGGTTAGAGCGTCCTGTCGGGCGCACGGCGGTCCGGGCAACCATCACGCCAGCAAGTCGCCGAACGCATCCGGCGCACAATGCGCGGGACCTTCGTTGCACCAGGATCGCGACCGGCTAGTATGGGCCGAACGCGATGGAGCAGGCGATCATGGACGACAGGACCCCGACGATCACCCAGGCGATGATCGACGCCTATGACGAATACACGCACCTGACGCTGGATCGTCGCGGCTTCATGTGCCGGCTGACCGCGCTGGCGGGATCGGCGACGGCTGCCGCAGCGATCGTGCCGCTGATGGCCGCCTCCAGCGCCCGCGCCGCCATGGTCGCGCCGGACGATTCCCGCCTGTCCGCCGTCTGGGCCACCTTCCCCGGCACCACCGGCGAGATGAAAGCCTATGTGGCCCGGCCTGCCGACGCGGCCGACACGGCCCTGCCCTGCGTGCTGGTGATCCACGAGAACCGCGGCCTCAACGGCCACATCCAGGACGTCGCCCGGCGGCTGGCGCTGGAAGGCTTCCTCGTCGTGGCGCCCGACTTCCTGTCGCCGGCCGGCGGTACGCCGCCGGACGAGGACAGGGCGCGCGAGATGATCGGCCAGCTCGACGCCGAGGGGCGCATCGGCAACGCCGTGGCCGCGCGGCAGTGGCTTGCCGGGCGCCAGGACAGCACCAGGCGCGTCGGGGCGGTGGGCTTCTGTTGGGGCGGCGGTCTCGTCAACGACCTCGCCGTCGCCGATCCGGAGCTGGCCGCCGGGATCGCCTATTACGGCCGCCAGCCCGATGGCGACGGCGTCGCCGATATCGAGGCGGCCATGCTGCTGCACTATGCCGGCCTCGACCAGCGCATCAATGCCGGCATCGACGCCTATCGCGCCGCGCTGGAGGCGGCCGGCACCACCCACGAGATCCATGTCTATGACGGGGTCAACCACGCCTTCAACAACGATACCTCCGAGGCCCGCTACGATGCGGAGGCCGCCGAACTCGCCTGGGGCCGCACGGTGCGCTTCCTGAAGGACCATCTCGCGGGCTGATCCAGCATCGGAATCTCCCCGTGAGCGCGTCCCGCGCCATCCTTTGCCTTGCCTTGGGTGAAACCATCGTCTGGGCCGGCTTCTACTATCTCTTTCCGGCGCTGCTCCTGCGCTGGGAGGCCGATGCCGGCTGGCCGAAGACCTGGCTCACCGCGGCCTTCGCCGCGGCGGTGATCGTGTCGGCGCTGGTGTCGCCGCTGGCGGGACGGACGATCGACCGGGGCCACGGCCCGGCCATCATGGCCGGCTCGGCCCTGGCCGGGGCGGTGCTGCTGGCGCTGCTGCCCTTTGCCGGATCGCTCCCCGTCTTCGCCCTGCTCTGGCTCGGCATCGGCGCGGCGATGGGCGGCTGCCTCTACGAACCCTGCTTCGCCCTGGTCACGCGAGTCCTCGGAACCGCCGCGCGGCCGGCGATCACCCGTATCACCTTGCTGGCCGGCTTTGCCGGCACCCTCTCCTTTCCGCTCAATCACTGGATGGCGGAACTGGCCGGGTGGCAGGGCGCGGTCTGGCTGTTCGCCGCACTGGTCGGCTTCTGCGGGGTCCCGCTGATCCTCCTCGGCGCGCGCGGCCTGGAACGGGGAATGGAATACCTGCCGGAGGACACGGCCAGCCCCCGGCGTGCCGAGGCACCGGAGGGCGCCGCGGCCACAGAGCTTACCGATCCGGTCGCAGGCCCAACCGCTCCGCCCCGTCCGGTCGCAGAACTCGTGCGCCGACCGCTCTTCTGGTATCTCGCCGCCGGCTTCTCCCTGCTCGGCTTCAATCATGGGGTGGTGCTGAACCATCTTCTGCCGATGCTCGCCGACAGGGGCGTCGGCCTCGACATCGCCGTCCTCGCCGCCGCCATGATCGGGCCGATGCAGGTGGCCGGCCGGCTCGCCCTCATGCTGGGCGGAGGCCGGCTGTCCAATGGCCTCGTGGCCACGCTGTCCTTCGCCTTCGTCATGACGGCGACGCTCTGCCTGATCGCGGCGGAATTTGCGCCCTTGCTGGTTATTGCCTTCGTCGTCCTGCAGGGCAGCGGCTACGGCGTGCTCAGCATCATGCGGCCGGTGATGACGCGGGAGATCCTGGGCCAGGCCCATTTCGGCGCGATCAGCGGCGCGATGGCGGTGCCGTATCTGGTGGCCTACGCGCTGTCGCCCTTCATCGGCTCGCTCTTGTGGGCGGCCGGCGGCTACGACTTCGCGCTGGTGGCCGTCGCAGCCCTCACCCTCGTCGGACTGGTATGCTATCGCGTTGCCCTGCGGCTCTCGGCAGCGCGTGCCGCCTCGCCGGAACCGGCCTGAGCCGTCAGGCGAGCTTGGCCAGCAGCAGCGGCTGCTCGGGTTCGGGCTTGGCAAAGAGCGCCAGCGCAACGACCTCCCCGGTCGCATCGCGCGTCGCGTCCGGTTCCAGCCCGACGATCTGTCCCCCGGCGCTCAGGAGCGTGAGCGCCAGTTCGTCTGCCGGCTTCGGTCGGCTGAAGAAGTAGCCCTGCATCTCGTGGCAGCCTTCCCGCAGCAGGATGTCGCGTTGCGCGGCCGTCTCGACGCCTTCGGCGATCACCGTCAGGTCCATGGCCCGGCTGAGGCTGATCACGGCGCGGATGATCGCCAGGTTCTCGCGGTCCTCGATCCTGCGGACGAAGGACTGGTCGATCTTGATCTTGTCGAAGGGGAAGCGGCTGAGATAGCCGAGCGAGGAATAACCTGTGCCGAAATCGTCCATCGAGATGCCGATGCCGCGGTCCCGCATCCGCTCCAGCGTCGCGAGCACCTTCGACGAATCCTGCAGCAGCAGCGATTCCGTCACCTCGATCCGCAGGCGCTTGTGTGGCAGTCCCGTACGCTCCAGGATGGTTTCCACCTTTTTCGCCAGGCCCGCATCACGAAACTGCACCGGCGAGAGATTGACCGAAATGGACAGATGCGACGGCCATTCCGCTGCCTGCCGGCAGGCCGCCTCCAGCGCCCAGCTTCCGATCGGTCCCATCAGCCCGCAATCCTCGGCGACGGGAATGAACTCGGCGGGCGACACCAGGCCGCGCTGCGGATGGTGCCAGCGCAGCAGCGCCTCGAAGCCTGTGACGGCCTGCCGTTCGACATCCACGAAGGGTTGGTAGAACAGCGTGAACTCGTCGTTGTCGATCGCCAGCCGCAGATCAAGCTCCAGTTGCCGGCGCGCGTCGAGACCGGCATCCATGTGCGGTTCGAAGAAGCGGAACGTGCCGCGCCCGTCAGCCTTGGCCCGGTACAAGGCGACGTCGGCACTCTTGATGATCGTGTCGGGATCGATCGGCTCGCCGGCTTCCGCCATTTCGGCCGTGACGAAGATGCCCACGCTGACGCCGACGCAGATCTGGCGTCCGTCGATCGGGAACGGCTCGACGAAGGCGGCGAGGATGCGCGTGGCCAGTGCCTCGGCGGCCAGACGCGGATCGCCGGCTGACTGGATGATGGAGAATTCGTCGCCGCCGACCCGGGCGACCAGGTCGTCCCGCCGCACGCAGGACTGCAGCCGTGCGGCAGCGGCGCGCAGGAGGGCGTCGCCGGTCGGATGGCCGAGCGTGTCGTTGACGGTCTTGAATCCGTCGAGATCGAGGCACAGCACCGTGGTGCTCGCCACGCCGCGCCGCGTGCGGGTGACGTCCTCGAGCCGCTCGCGGAACTGCACGCGGTTGGGCAGGCCGGTAAGCGCATCGTGCAGCGCCATGTGGGATAGCTTGGCCTGGGCGTGGTAGCGTTCGGTCACGTCCTCGAAGGTGTCGACCCAGCCGCCGCCGGCGATCGCCTGCCGCGAGGTCGCAATCATCCGCCCGTCGGGCAGTTCGTGGGTGACGTTGCCGCCAGGGCCGGGCGCCAGGAGGTGCTGGATATCCGGATCGAGCATCACCTGCCGGGCCGAGGCGCCGATCTGCAGCCCGCCGAACATCTCCGCAAACCGGCGGTTGAACACGATCAGCCGCTCCTCGCTGTCGAACATGCACAGACCCTGCGTCATGTTGTGGAGCGCCGCCTCGAAGCGGTTGTTCTGGAGGGCGATGTGACTGTCATAGCTGTCGGCCTGCTTGGCCATCAGCTCCTTGATGCGCCCGATATGCTCGCTGATGCTGCCCTGCATCGTCGCCAGCGCCCGCATCAGCTGTGCGGTCTCGTCGTGCCCGCGCGGGACGATCGCATTGTCCAGTTTGCCGTGGGCGATGGATTCGGCCACCTGCACCGCCCGGCGCAGGGGTGGCACGATCATCCGCGACAGAAGCAGCGAGATGATCACCGCCAGCGCCACGGCCGCTGCCATGGCGGCCTGGGTGCTGCGCATGGAGGCCTCGATCAGGTCGCCGACCTCGCGGCGGAAACGATAGCCGTCCCCCGCCAGGATCTCCACGGCCGTATCGAATGCGGTGTCGATTTCGGAAAACCGCGTCTGGATCTCCCCTGGAGGCAGCTCGTTGAAATCCGCCTGGAGCGACCGCAGCTCGGTGCGGATCTCGCCGATCTTGGCGCGGCCGCCCGGTGACATCGCCCGCTCCGACGCCACGTCGAGATCCGCCATGATGTCCGGCAGGACCGTCGACAGGGCGCTCCTGGCGGACAACCGGGTTTCGCCGTCCAGGCCCGCCATTCCCAGCCGCAGTTGCAGATCATCCCGATCGATCTGGATCAGCGAGTTCTGGGCCGAACGCAGATAGCTGAGTGACAGCAGGGCCTCGTCGTAGATCCGGGTGGCCAGACCTCCGGCTTCGCGCTGCGAGTACTGCGCGAAGACACCCAGTCCGAGCGTGACAAGGCTCAGGCACAGACACCCGACGAGAAGCTTCAACCTGATGGGCATGGGGTCGGTCTCTTTGTGCCGATGCCTGGAGAGGCGGTGAATCTGCCGACCACTATTCGACCGATACTGCGAGGCTCATGCGCGGATGGATGCCGCAGCGAACCTCGTACTCGCCCCGGCGCGGGAAGGTCACGTCGATGATCTCGCCGGGAGCCTGCTCGTCGGAATCGAAGCTGAAGCCAGCGGACTCGACATAGATCTGGTGCAGGAATTCGTCGCGATTGGTGAAGCGCAGCATGTCGCCCGTGCCGATCGCGACGACCTTGCGATCGAACATCCGGTCGATCTGGTCGATGACGACCATCTGACCGGCCGCCATGGCGGCGACGATCGGCAGGGCAAAGCCGCACGTGGCGGCACAGGCGAGAAGTCGGATCACGAGAGAGCCTCTCCGGTTGCTATTGCGAGTCGGCCACGACCGGATCGCGCGTACGGCGACGGTCATGGGAAAGGCGATAGCTGCGCGTGCGTGAGATCAGCATGGGATCGTCCGACGGGGCGATGCCGCCGACCAGACTGAGCGGCGTGAACAGGAGGTCGCGCTGGCGCGCCGCCGCATTTTCCGCGAAGCCGGTCAGGAAAAAGGTCCCGAGTTCGACCTCTTCCCGATCCTTCGGCCAGGGAAAGGCCGCGCGGGTCAGGGAGTCGCCCTCGCCGGCAAGCTGCACCAGCAGCCGGAAGCGCACCGGGCCGTCCTGCATGCGCTGCGCCATGTCGCGCGACAGATAGTCCGCGTCCCGTTCCTTCGTCTCGGCCTCGCTCAGATGGGCGACGCCGGCCTCGGGCACCAGTCGATACTTGCCGAAGCGCGATTCGCCCGCCGCATTGGTGAAGGCAAAGGCATTGACGCCGAAGAAGGCCTCGGTGGCGTAACTGACCGGCGCCGGCTTCGGCGTGTCGACGAAGCGGCGCGCTGCCGGATGCGCTGCCAGATGGTCGGCAAGGACCTGCGGATCCTTCGAGCCGAGGGCCTGAACGAAGTCCCGGAACTCTGCGGGCGTCTGGGCCGCGAAGCCGTCGAAGGAATGAACGACGATGTCGGTCGACCCGCCGTCCGGCAGCAGGAACTTGATCGCCATGCCCTTGGGATTCGCCGCGCCGTCGTGGTCGGGCACCTCGGGCATGCCGGCAAAATCGGAAAAGCGGACCAGCACCGGTACGTCGCTGCCGGTCAGATGCTCCGCGCGGGTCAGCGAGGCCGCGTGCCCGGATGGGCGAAACATCCCGTCCAGCAGGATGCCCTGGGCATGTGCCGCACGATGGCCCGCGTAGGGGCCGCCGAACACCTTGTCGAGACCGTCAACGATGCCCCGGGCGATCTCGGTCTGGCCGGAACCGGCCGGTGACTTCTGGGCCGAAGCCGGTGCTGCGATGCCGATCGCGGCGGCAAGCACGATACAACCCGCCGCGCGCCGCAGCGTATCACCGCTCTTTCTGTCGTCTGTTCTGATCATCGCGGGAATCCTGCCGATGGGAGACCCGTCAAACTCACACAGGCGTGATTAAGCGATTGCTACATTTCAATGCCTTGCACGAATTTTCTGAGCGACGACGTCCGTAGTCGGAATCTCCAGGCCACTTCCACAACCCGAATGAGGGCACAGGCGGCGGCGCGGCGCGTCAACCGTTTCCCGTCACCGCCATCTGGGGCAGGAAGAAGGGAAGCGTCGGGGGTGTGCGGCCCACCGGCAGCGCGATGCCGTAGACCACCTCCACCATTGCGTCGTCGACGACCGAGCCGACCGGTCCGGCGGCGACCACGCGGCCGTCCTTGAGCGCAACGATCCGGTCGCTCGCCATGGCCGCCAGGTTGAGGTCGTGCAGCACGGCGACGATTCCGATACCGCGCCCGGCCAGACGGCGCGCCAGCGTGAGGGTCTCGACCTGGTGACGCAGATCGAGGCTGGCGGTCGGTTCGTCGAGGAGCAGGAAATACCCGCCGGCAACCTGGCCCGCCTGCGCCGTGTCCATCGCGGCCTCGATCTGGGCGATGCCGCGGGCCAGATGCACGCGCTGCGCCTCGCCGCCGGACAGGCTCGGCACCAGCTGCCGCGCATGGCCCGCCATGTCCACCTGCGCCAGCGCCGATTCCGCGATCTCCCCGCGGCGCCTGCCACTTGCCCCGCCGGCCTCGGCGCCGAAGCGGACGATCTCGGCGGCCGTGAAGGGAAACGACAGGTCGACGCTCTGGGCCACCACGGCCCGGCGCCGCGACAGCCCGGCGGCGCCGATCTCACTTAGCTCGCGCCCGTCGAGGCGCGCCGACCCGCGATCCGGCCGCAACTGGCCGCTCAGCACCTTCATCAATGTCGATTTGCCGGCCCCGTTGGCGCCGATCACCCCCACGCATTCGCCCGCCGTGACGGTAAATCCGACACCGTCGAGAATGGCCCGTCCGCCCAGCGAGACGGAGATGCCTGAGAGTTCCAGCATCAGACGACCATCCCGCCGCGCCGCCGCAGCAGCAGCCACAGGAAGAACGGCGCCCCCACCAATGCGGTCAGGATGCCGATCGGCAGTTCGGCCGGCGCGACGATGGTGCGCGCCACCGTATCGGCGGCCACGACGAGACTGCCGCCGAACAGCGCGGCCGCCGGCATCAGCGTGCGGTGGTCGGGGCCGATCAGCGTGCGCAGGAGATGCGGGGCGACCAGGCCGACGAAGCCGATGATGCCGGAAACGGCCACGGCGGCGCCGACCGCGGCGGCAATGACGAAGATTGCCAGGCGCGTCACAACCTGCACGTCGATGCCCAGATGGAAGGCTTCGCCGTGGCCCAGCGTCATGGCGTTCAGGCTGCGCGCCAGGAAGGGCGCTGCGAGGAAGGCCGGCAGCATCAGCGGCAGGATCGCTAGGAGCTTGGGCCATGTCGCGCCGCCCAGGCCGCCCATCGTCCAGAAGGTCAGTTCCCGCAATTGCTGGTCGTCGGAGATGAAGACGAGGACGCCGATGAGCGCGCTGGCCAGCGCCGCCAGCGCGATGCCGAGGAGGAGCATGGCGGCGACGGACGTGCGCCCGTTCACCGTGGCGAGCCGGTAGAGGATCGTGGTGGTGCCGAGCGCGCCCATGAAAGCCGCGATGGGCAGGAGATGGTGCGCGACGAAATCCGGCAGCCAGAATGCCACCGAATGGCCGAGGACGATGCTGGTGACCGCGGCCAGCGCAGCGCCGGAAGAAATGCCGACAAGCGACGGATCGGCAAGCGGATTTCGGAACAGCCCCTGCATCATCGCGCCCGACAGCGCGAGGGCCGCGCCGACCAGCATGCCGGTCAGGATCCGGGGCAGCCGGATGTCGAGGACGATGGTGGCGACCGACAGGTCGAGCGCCGGCCGCTGCCCCGTCGTCGCCGCCAGCACGGACTCGAGCGTCGCCCCTAGCGAAACGCCAGCGGCGCCCACGGTCAGGGCGACGAGACAGACGACGAGCGCGATGGCCCCGGTCGCGCAGACCGCAAGGCGCGCCAGCACGGCCCTGTCGCGCGATCGGGCATCCGCTGCGCCGGACCGCATGGCCGCAAGATCGCCGGTGACGCTCACCGCGGCGCGACCCAGGGCCGCGGCGGCAGAACCGGCAGGTCGAGGTCGGGATAGAGGTCCGCGGCGAGATCGCGCACGGCATGGGCTGTGCGCGGGCCGAAGCCCAGGAGATAGGTGCCGTCATGGGCGTAGAGCCGATCCTGGCGGACCGCCGGGGTGGTGGCGAAGGCCGGATCGGCGCGGACGCGGTCCAGCCCGTCGGCGTGTTCGCCCGAAGCCATGGTCACGACGGCATCGGGAGCAGACGCGACGGTCGCCTCGGGGGTTGCCGGCTTGAATCCTTCGAAGGCGGCGAAGGCGTTGTCGGCGCCTGCGAGCGACAGCATGGCGTCGGCCGAGGTGGCGCTGCCGGCAACCAGCGGGGCGCCGCTGCGCATCGCCAGGATGAAGGCGACGGACAGCCGCCTCTCCACCGATGCGGTGCCCGTCGTGATCGCGGCGAGATCGGCCGAGACCGCCGCGGCCAGTTCCTCGCCCTTCTCCGCCCGGCCGACAGCAGCCGCGACGGCGCGGATCTTTGCGGCGATCCCCTCCGGCGTCGGCGTGTCGGGAATGTTCACGAAGGGAACGGACGCCGCTTCCAGGACGTCGAGCACGGCGGGCGGTCCGGCCCCCTCGATGGCGACGATGAGGCTGGGGTCGAGCGCCAGGATGCCCTCGGCCGCCAGCGCCCGCATGTAGCCGACGTCGGGCTTGTCTTCCATTGCGGCGGGATAGGTGCTGGTCGTGTCCACGGCGACGACGTTTTCGGCCATGCCGAGGGCGTCGAGGATTTCGGTCACTGCCCCGCCGATGGAGACGATCCGCGACGTGTCGGCGATCTCGACCGTGCGTCCAAGAGCGTCGGTCACGCTGTGGCTATCCGCCATCGCCGGGCCGGCCATCGCCGGCAGCAGCGACAGCCATGTCGCGGTGATCTGGAAGCGGCGCGAAATTGTCGTCATGCGGGATGCCCTATTTGGTCAGGATGAGCTTGTTGTTGGACGTCAGCCGCAGCCGGTAGATGTCGTCGGCATGCCGGATCAGGATTTCCCGGCCGGTCGAGAACAGATCGGCGGCGTTCAGCACGGGCAGCGTCTGTTTGCGCCGGTCTGCATGGCCGCCTGCCACCTGCAGCTTCGAGGCCATTTCTTCCGACATAGGCATCCTCATCAACGCTGGCCCGGCGCGGAAACCTTTCCCGCGTCGGGCTTTGCCAGTTTTGTGGCAATATGTTGACTATGATAATCATATTAAATATCGAATGCAAGCAGGGCACGACGGTCACGTCACCGGGTGCCTTCGAACGCCAGCCAGCCGCACCTGACCGTAGCCAGCCAGCCCGTAACCCTCTCCAACGACAGCGGGAAATCATGGCCCATCCAGACGGGCGCCACGGCGGCGCGACACTCCCCCTCCTTCTTCCGATGATGGCGGGCGCATCGCTCCTCGTCCTCGCATCGGCCGCCACGGCACAGGACACGCAGACCGCCGGTGAACCGGGCGCGACGCTGGTCCTCGACGACGGCACGACGATCCAGCTCGACGAGGTCTCGATCCTCGCCAATCGCGGGCTCGAGAGCCCCATCCAGAGCCTCGGCGGCGTCAGCATCGTCGGCCGCGACGAGATCGCCCGCTACAATTCCGGCGACCTGGAGGAGATTCTCGAGACGATCCCCGGCGTCTCCACCACCAGCGACGGCGACGATCCCGGCGTGTCGATCGCCGTGCGGGGCCTGCGCGATTCCGGCCGTGTCAATGTGATGATCGACGGCGCGCGCCAGAATTTCGGCGTGCAGGGCCATCTCGACAACAATCTCGTCTATGTCGACCCCGCCTTGCTGGGCGGCATCGATGTGATCCGCGGCCCGGTGGCCAATGCCTATGGCTCCGGCGCGATCGGCGGCGTGGTGGCGTTGCGGACACTGGAGCTGGAAGACCTGCTGACGCCGTCCGAGCGCTATGCGGCGCGTATGGGAACGGTCTACGGCACCAACGGGCCGGACTGGCTGGGCAAGCTGGAGGCCGGCGTGCGGCTCGGCGACCGGGCCGATGTCTACGGCGCCTTCGTCTATCGCGACGAGGACGATTTCCATGACGGTGACGGCAACGACGTCGACAACACCGGCTTCGACGTGCGCTCGGGCGTCCTGAAGGCACGCCTGCGGCCGGCCGACGGACACGAGATCACCCTGTCCGGCGTGATCTACGACAACGACTTCGTCTCCTCGACGGGCGGCGGCACCGATCGCGACACCGACGTGCGCAACGCCACCTACCGCCTGGGCTACAGCTTCCTCAGCCCCGACACCCCGCTGGTCGACCTGACCTTCAATCTCTACCGCAACGAGACCGACTACACGCAGATTGACCGGGACGCCGCCGCGGCGCGCCGCGACGTCGAGGTCGCGACCACCGGCTTCGATCTCTACAACGCCTCGCGCTTCGATCTCGGCATCGTGCCGACGACCCTCACCTATGGCGTCGACTATTTCCGCGACGAGGTGGAAACCCATGACGACGTCGGCTCCACCGAGCTCTTCACGCCCTCCGGCACGCGCGAGGTCTATGGCGGCTTCGTCCAGGCGAAGTTCGAATACGAGACCTGGCTCGAAGTGATCGCCGGCGGACGCATCGACCATTTCGACCTGACCAGCACCGTCACGACCGAGGAGAACACCGGCGACCGCTTCTCGCCGAAGCTCAGCGTCGGCCTCACGCCGGTGCAGGGTTTCCAGATCTACGGCACCTATGCCGAGGGGCTCCGCTCGCCGACGCTCAACGAGGCCGTCGTCTCGGGCCTGCATCCGGCACCGGCCGCTTTCGAGCTGCTCCCGAACGCCGGCCTGTCGCCGGAAGTCGGGCGGACGCTGGAGGCGGGCGTGAACCTGTCCTACGATGATGTCCTCGTCGGCGGCGACGGCCTGCGCGCCAAGCTGTCGGTCTTCCGCAACGATGTCGACGACTACATCGAATATGCCACGATCGACCGTGCCGGCGTCGTCAATCCCTGCCTTGCCGGCCGCGGCCCGGTCTGCTTCGCCCGCCTTCCCTACGATGCGCTGCAGTACCAGAACATCGACGAAGCGCGGCTGGAAGGCGTCGAGCTGGAAGCCAGCTACGACTGGCGCTGGGGCTATGTCGGCCTGGCCGGCGCGATGATCGACGGCGAGAACCGCCGCAACGGCGATCCCCTCAACTCGGTCTATCCCGACAAGCTGACGACGACGCTCGGCTTCCGGGCGCTGGACGAGAAGCTGACCTTCGGCGGCCGCTGGCACGCCGTGGCAGCCAAGGACGACGTCACCGATCCGACCCTCGTCTCGGACAGCTACGACGTCTTCGACCTCTTCGTCGCCTACGAGCCCAACGAGAACACCCGCTTCGACGCCAGCATCCGCAATCTCTTCGACCGGCAATACCAAGCCTATTCGGGCTTCCCGGCGAGCGAGACCGAACCGGCACCCGGCTTCGAGGCGATGTTCGGCGTGAGCATCAAGTTCGGCGTCGAGAGCTGACAGCAACAGACAAGGATGAGACCATGTACATCGCAATGAACCGCTTCAAGGTGCTTCCCGGACAGGAGGAGGCGTTCGAGGCCGTCTGGCGCAACCGCGAATCCCAGCTCCAGACGGTGCCCGGCTTCGTCGAGTTCCATTTGCTGCGCGGCCCCGTTCGGGAGGATCACGTCCTCTTCGCCTCGCACACGATCTGGGCCGACGAGGCGGCGTTTACCGGCTGGACCCGGTCGGAGGCGTTCCGCGCCGCCCATCGCAGCGCCGGCGAACGTCAGCCGATGTATCTCGGCCATCCCGAATTCGAGGGCTTTACCGTCGTCCAGACGATCCCTGGCCTCGAAACGGCCGATCTCGCAGCCACCGGCTGAACACTGGAAACAGGCCGGCGGCGCAACTTTCAGTGTGCCGCCGGCACCAATGCCGACGCTACATCAGGACCACGTGGCGGACGGTGCGGCCAGCCGCGAGGGCGTCGAAGCCTTCGTTGATGTCGTCAAGCGTGCCGCGGCTGGTCAACAGCCGGTCCACCGGCAGCCGTCCAGCGCGATACAGGGCGATGTAGCGCGGGATGTCGCGGCTCGGGATGCAGCTTCCCACATAGCTGCCCTTCAGCGTGCGTTCCTCGGCGACGAGCTTCAGCGGCGACAGCGCCATGGTCGCCGTCGGCGGCGTCAGCCCGGCCGTCACCGTGGCCCCGCCGCGCCGGGTGATGGCGAAGGCGAGTTCCAGAGCCCGCGCCGACCCCGCCATCTCGAAGGCATGGTCGACCCCGCCCCCGGTCGCCGCGCGCACCGTATCCGCCGCGCCGTCCTCGCCGGCATTGAAGATGTCCGTCGCGCCCAGCGACTTCGCCATGTCCAGCTTGTCGGCCTGCAGGTCGACGGCGATGATCCGGGACGCACCGGCCGCGACCGCGCCCAGGACTGCGCTGAGGCCGACGCCGCCGAGCCCGACCACGGCGACCGTCTCGCCCGCCTTGACCCGGCCGGTGTTCACCACCGCGCCGACGCCGGTCAGCACCGCGCAGCCGAACAGCGCCGCGATCTCCAGCGGCAGTTCCGGATCGATCCTGATCACCGAACGGCGCGACAGGACCGCACGCTCGGCAAAGGCCGAGACGCCGAGATGATGGTGCACCGGCTGGCCGTCCATCGACAGGCGGCGCTCGCCCGACAGGAGCGTGCCCTCGCCGTTGCGGGCATTGCCCGGCTCGCACAAGGCCGGCCGCCCTTCGGCGCAGGGGCTGCAATGGCCGCAGGACGGCACGAACACCATCACCACGTGGTCGCCCGGCACCAGATCGTCGACGCCCGCGCCGACCGTCTCGACGATGCCGGCGGCCTCATGGCCGAGCACCATCGGGGTCGGCCGCGGCCGTACGCCGTCGATCACCGACAGGTCGGAATGGCACAGGCCGGCAGCCTTGATGCGCACCTGCACCTCGCCGAAGCCGGGCTGCGCCAGTGCGACGGTCTCGATGGAGAGCGGCCGCGACGTCGCGTAGGGCCCCTCGACTGGCGATTTGCGCAGCACCGCCGCGCGCGTGGTGATGGTCGTCATCTCTGTCCTCCCCTCAGGCATGTTGCTGCGATCGTCCGCCCCTGGCCGTCCGTTCGCTGCGACCGGCCAGAGATGTCGCATCGGGGTCCCGGCTTGGCAATCAGCCAGACCGGCCTGCGATCCCTCAGACCGGTATGAAGCAGACGACGAGCCCGCCGAGGCCGGCGGCAAGCCGCAGCCAGACCGGGCCTCGCCAGATGAAGGCCAGCGACAGTGCCCACAGCGCGATGGCGATCTTGACGAAGGCGATGGCCGCATCGGCCGGCTGGTCGGCCATGTGGATGATCGCCGGATTGGCGATCATCGCCAGCGGGATGACATAGAGGCCGATGCCCAGGCGCATTGCCGAGCCCGCGACCTTCAGCCAGTTCTCGCCCACCATGCCCGCGGCGATGAACACCGCGCCGCAGACCGGCGGGGTGATCGTCGACAGGAGCGCGAACCAGAACACGAAGAGATGCGCCAGCAGCGGCTCGATGCCCAGCCGCTCCAGCGCCGGCCCGGCAATCGTCACGCAGATCACGTAGGCCGCCGTCGTCGGCACCTCCATGCCGAGCAGGATGCAGGCGATCGCCGTCAGCAGCAGGGCGGGCCACAGGGAATCGTCGGCCACCGACAGGATCGTCGAGGTGACCTTCACGCCGAGCCCCGTCATGCCGAGGACGCCGATGACGATGGAGGCGCAGATGATGATCGCACCGATCACCGCGATCTGCTGGCCGGCGGAGACCGCGGCATTGCCCGCCCGTTCGACGAAGCGGCGCACGGAGATCTCGCCGCGAACATTGGCGAAGAGCAGGAGTGTCGCGGCGAGGATGGCCAGGCACGCCGCATATTGCGGCGTGAAGCCGCCGACGAACATGCGCTCCAGGAGAACGCCGAATGGCACCGCGAAGAACAGCGAGGTGATGACGACGTCGCGCAACTTCGGGCGATCCGCCGCGTCGACGGCGCCCAGATCGTAGCGGCGGGCGAACAGGTCGATGCCGATCCATGTCGTCATGAAGTACAGGACAGCCGGCGGCAGCGCCGCGGCCATGATGGTGGCGTAGGGCGAACCGGTGAGTTCGACCATGACGAAGGCTCCCGCCCCCATCAGCGGCGGCATGATCTGGCCGCCCGACGAAGCCACCGCCTCGACCGCACCGGCCAGCGCGCGCGGATAGCCGAGCCGCGTCATGGCCGGAATGGTCACAGCGCCGGTCGAGGCGACATTGGCCGAGGCCGAGCCGGAGATAGAGCCGAACATCGCCGAGGACAGGACCGAGACCTTGCCCGCGCCGCCGCGCAGGCGGCCCGCCGCCAGCGTGGCCAGGTTCATGAAGCCTTGGCCGGCCTCGCCGGCATTCAGCACCGCGCCCAGGATGACGAAGATCGAGACGATGCCGACGGAGACCCCGGTCAGCGAGCCCCAGATGCCGCCCTCGGTGATGGTCATGGTGCCGAGGAAGCTGGGAAGCGGAAAGCCGGGATGGCCGAATTCGCCGGGCACGTATTCGCCGAACATGCCATAGGCCAGACACAGCAGCGCGACCAGCGGCAGCGGCCAGCCGATCGCCCGCCGCGCCATTTCCAGCGTCACCACGATCAGCGTGACGGCCATCGCCATCTGGGGGCCGTTGTCGATGAAGCCGTACTGGTCGGACAGCGCCTCGGCGTTCAGCGCGATGTACAGGCAGGCGATCTCGCCGAGAACGAGGAGGACCCAGCCCGACCAGAGCTGCGCACGGCTCTGTGCCAGAAAGACGAAGAGCCAGGGCAGCGCCAGCGCCATGTGGATCGGCCGCGCGACGAGCGCCGGCACGAGGCCGCTGAAGATCAGCCCGAGATGGAAGGCGACGGAGAGCACGCCGAGCGCCGGCCAGACGAACCGGATCGGAGTGCGCGCGGCCGCGTCGTCGGCTTCCATCGTCGTCATTGGATCATCCTTGCGCGGCCCGGGGACGGCGCTTCGCAGGCATGATCCGGCCCCGGCAGCGTCGCGCGCTGTCGGGGCCGGATCGGGCGGTGTCGGTTACGGGCGCAAGCGCTTCAGCCTCAGCGCAGATCGTCCGGAAGGTCGATCCCGGCTTCCTCGTAGTAGCGCGCCGCGCCCGGATGCAGCGCGACGCCGCTGCCTTCCAGCAGCTCCGGCGTCACCGCGTTCCACCAGCGGGCCTGCTCGCCCATCGCCGCCTTCTGTTCCCAGAAGGTCTTGGTCAGGAGATAGGCGGCCTCCTCGCTGGTCCCGGTTGTGGTGAAGGCGATGACCGGCAGCGAGGTGGTGATCGTGTCCTCATCGACCCCGGCATAGGTGCCGGCCGGGATCACCTGCCGGGTGCGCCCGGTTTCGCTCACCTGCTCGTCGGTCAGGGTGATGAGGCTCACCGGCGTGCTGGCCGACGCCTCGATGACGTTCGGCGCGGGGAAGGAGCCCGCCGTGACGAAGCCGTCGATCTGGCCGTTCTTGAGTGCGTCCGATGCGTTGCCGAGTTCGGCGTCGGCGACGGTCACCTTGTCGGTCAGGCCGAACAGGTCGAGATATTTCTCGCCCTCGGTGGCGCCGAAGGAGCCCTTGCCGAGCAGGATGGTCTTGCCGGCCATGTCCTCCAGCGAGCGCGCGCCGGCATCGCCGCGCATGACGAAATGCATGGTCAGCGACGGAATCGGAAACAGCGAGCGGATCTCGGCAAAGCGCGGATTCTGGCGCTCGGCGAAGGGTCCGGTGCCGGCGGCGGCGGCAGAGACCAGTCCCGGCGGCGCCGTGAAGACGTAGCTGCCGGAGCGGGCCGCCGCTTCCATGACGTTCTGGACGGAGCCTTGGCTCTCCTCGACGGTGACGATGACCTCGCCGTCGGTGCCGGCCTTGACCGCGTTCGCGAGCTCCACGCCCATCTGGTAGTAGGACGTCCCGCTCTTGGCGGATTTGTAGGAGATCCGCTCCTCGGCCGCCGCCGGCGCGGCATGCAGCCCCGCCACGAGTGCGGCCGCAGCCGCGGCAATCGCCTTCAGACCTGTCGAATGCATTGTCATTCCTCCCATTGTCGTTTCGCCATGCGTGGCGCCTGTCCCGACCGACGCTGTCGGCAGCGGCGGCCCGTCTGTCAAGTCCGGCCGCCGGCCCCGGACTCTCCGACGGCCGGCCGATCGATCACATCGGGATCGGGTAGCGCCGGTGCAGCGCCACGATCTCGGCCATCACATCCTCGCCCAGCGTGACCTCGACCGCCGCGATGTTGTTGCGCAGCTGGTTCAGATTGGTCGCGCCGATGATGGCCGCCGTGGTGAACGGCCGGCTCAGGCAGAAGGCGATCGCCATCTGGCAGACATCGAGGCCGTGCTTGCGCGCCACCGCGCCGTAGGCGTCGGCGATCGCGGCGTTCTCGGGCGTATAGCGGCCACCGAGCGCGTTGTCGTTGACGGCGAGCCGCGCACCCTCGGGGCTCGCGCCGCCGCTGTACTTGCCGGTCAGAAGGCCGGCGGCGAGCGGCGAATAGGCCAGCAAGCCGACATCCTCGTTCACGGCCAGTTCCGCCAGGTCGAGATCGAACAGCCGGTGCATCAGGCTGTATTCGTTCTGGATCGAGGCGATCCGCGGCAGGCCCACGGACCCGGCGATCTGCAGGTATTGCTGCGTGCCCCAGCAGGTCTCGTTGGACAGGCCGACATGGCCGATCTTGCCGGCCTGCACCAGTTCGTCGAGCGCTTCTAGCACCTCCACCATGTTGGCACGCACCGCCTCGCGGTCCTGGCCGCTCGGATCGTAGGTCCAGGACTGGCGGAAATGGTAGGAGCCGCGGTTCGGCCAGTGCAGCTGGTAAAGGTCGATCCGGTCGGTCTGCAGCCGCTTCAGGCTGGCCTCCGCCGCTGCCTTCACGCTGGCGCCGGTGATCGGCTCGCCGCCCCGCACCTTGGCATTGCCCTGTCCGGTGATCTTGCTGGCCAGGACGATGTCGTCCCGCTTGCCCGAAGCCGCGAACCAGCTGCCGATGATCTCCTCGGTGCGGCCCACCGTCTCGGCCGTCATCGGCGTCGTCGGATACATTTCGGCGGCATCGAAGAAATTGACGCCCGCCTCCACCGCGGCGTCCATCTGCTGATGGCCCTCGGCTTCGCTGTTCTGGCTTCCCCAGGTCATGGTGCCGAGGCAGATCTCGCTGACGCTCAGGCCGGTCCGGCCGAGTGGACGGTACTTCATGCATGTCCTCGCTGTGGGGGAATCGAATTGCGGCGGAACCTAGCCGATTTCGCCAGACACTCAAGCAAACGGCGGGTCTTTCGGCGGGTTCAGTCGAACGCTTCGGCGAAATCGATCAGCCGGAAACGCACCTCCTCGCGGCCGCGGAAGCGGTCGAGCGACAGGGTCCCGACGGCATGCACCGGGCGGTCGCGGGAATTGAGCAGCCGCTGGCCGATCTCGGTTTCCGCCGACTTGAAGGCGATGGCCGACACGCGCGCCCCGTCGGCCCCGCGCAGGGTCGCCCGCACATGGCCGTTGCCGACGATGGAGGAGGAATCGACCCGGTGCCGAGCCAGCGCGAAGATCGGCGCGGCGTGGCCCGAGCCGAAGGGCCCGGCCCGCATGATCGTGGCATAGAGGTCGGGCGTCAGGCCCGCCGCACTGACGGTGCCGTCCACCTTGAGGGAGTCGCCTTCGCGCAGCGCCGTGACGGCGGCGGCCGCGCGCTCCTCCAGGAAGCCGCGGAAATCGCCGAGCCGTTCCTTGCGGATCGTCACGCCGGCGGCCATCGCATGCCCGCCGCCCTTTTCCAGCAGCCCGACCGTCACCGCCTCGCGCACCAGCCGGCCGAGATCGAACCCGCCGATCGAGCGTCCGGACCCGGTACCGCGTCCCGACCCGTCGAAGGCGATGGCAAAGGCCGGGCGGCGGTAGCGCTCCTTCAGCCGCGCCGAGATCAGACCGACAATGCCCGGATGCCACGTGGCGGAGCCGACGACCAGCACGGCCGGTCCCTCGCCTGCGCCGATCTCGGCGGCAACCTCGGCATCCGCCTCCGCCAGCATGGTCTGTTCCATCGCCTGGCGTTCCTCGTTGAGGGCGCTGAGGCGCGCGGCGATCTCGTCGCAGGTCGCGTCGTCGTCCAGGCACAACAGCCGGCTGCCGAGGGCGGCGTCGCCGATCCGGCCGCCGGCATTGATCCGCGGCCCGAGTAGGAAACCGAAATGGTGGGTCTCCATCGGTCCTGACAGGCGCGCGATCCGTCCCAGCGCCGCCAGCCCGCCATTGCGCTGGGCATGGGCCACCTTCAGCCCCTGCACGACGAAGGCGCGGTTGAGACCGACCAGCGGAACGACGTCGCACACCGTCGCCAGCGCCACCAGGTCGAGCAGCCCGAAAACGTCCGGCAGCTTTGCCTGGGGCATTCCCCGCCGGCGCAACTCGCGCGACACCGCGACCAGCGTCATGAACACGACGCCGGCCGCGCACAGATGACCGAGGCCGGAGAGATCGTCCTGGCGGTTCGGATTGACCAGCACATTGGCATCGGGAAGCTCAGGGCCGGTCTGGTGATGATCGAGGACCACCACGTCGACGCCCTCGTCGCGGGCCGCAGCAATCGCCTCGAAGCTGCCGGTGCCGCAGTCGACGGCCACGATGAGCGTCGCCCCGTCCGCCGCCAGTTCGCGCATCGCGGCGGGGTTCGGGCCGTAGCCTTCGGTGATCCGGTCGGGAATGCGGATCGCGGCGTCGATGCCGAAATGCTTCAGGTAGCGCCACAGCAGCGCCGATGACGCCGCGCCGTCGACGTCATAGTCGCCGAAGATCGCCATCCTCTCGCGCCGCCCGATGGCGTCGGCCAGGCGCGCCGCGGCCGCGTCCATGTCGGTCAGGCGCGAGGGATCTGGCATCAGGTCGCGGATGCGCGGATCCAGGAACCCCGTCGCCTCGGCCTCCGCCACGCCCCGCGCGGCCAGGACCCGGCTGACGATGTCGGGCAGGCCCAATGACTGCGACATCTTCAGGGCGGCGCCTTCGGCCCGATCGTCCAGCGCGTTCAGCCAGCGGCGACCGCCGATCGAGCGATCGACGTCGAGGAATGTGCGCAAGGGTGCGGCCATGGATGCGTTGTGGCGGTGCTTCGGGGGACGCGCAAGGCCGTCCCCGGCTTCGCTCACAGATGAAATTTGGACTTGTCGTGGTGATAGGCGCGCATCTCGCGCACGGTGCGCGAGCGCGAGCGCATCAGCAGCGTGTGGGTGACGATGCGGTCGCTGTAGAAGCGCACGCCATCGAGGAGATTGCCGTCGGTCACGCCGGTCGCGGCAAAGATCACGTCGCCCGACGCCATCTCGTCGGTGGAATAGATCCGGTACGGGTCGGAAATCCCCATCTTCTCGGCGCGGGCGCGCTTGTCGTTGGTGTTAAGCTGCAGGCGTCCCTGGATCTGGCCTCCGGTACAGCGCAGGGCCGCGGCGGCCAGGACACCCTCGGGCGCGCCGCCGATGCCCATATAGATGTCGATGCCGGTCTGCTCCGGATCGGTGGTGTGGATCACCCCGGCAATGTCGCCGTCGCCGATCAGGCGGATGGCGGCTCCCGCCTCACGCACCGCCTCGATCAGCGGCGCATGCCGCGGCCGGTCGAGGATGCAGGCGGTGATCTCGGAGACCGCCACGCCCTTGGCCTTTGCCAGCGCCTGGAGATTGGCTTCCGGCGGCTGGGCGAGATCGACCACGCCCTCCGGATAGCCCGGTCCGACAGCGATCTTCTCCATGTAGACGTCCGGCGCGTTCAGGAGGCTGCCACGCCCGGTCATGGCGATGACCGCCAGCGAGTTGGGCAGGTTCTTGGCGCAGACCGTGCGGCCCTCGAGCGGATCCAGCGCGATGTCGACGGACGGCCCCTCGCCGGTGCCGACCTCCTCGCCGATGAACAGCATCGGGGCCTCGTCGCGCTCGCCTTCGCCGATGACGATGACGCCCTGGATGGCCAGGGTGTTGAGCTCCGAGCGCATCGCGTCGACGGCGGCCTGGTCGGCGGCCTTCTCGTCACCGCGTCCGCGCAGATGCGCCGCGGCGACGGCGGCCCTCTCGGTGACCCGCGCGATTTCGAGCGTCAAGATCCGGTCCAGCGTGCCGGTCTCGTCGAGTGCCCTGGTCATCGCGCGTCTCTCCCCCTCGTCCCATCCCCGCCGCCCGAATCGTGTCAGCGCCGGGCTTCCAGGTCTGATATGACCCGGATGTGCGAAAACACAATGTCACTGGCCGCGGCGCCGGAGAAACCGCCCTGTCCGCCAGTTGCCGTGATCAGTCCAGTGCCTCGATGCGGATCATCTTCGGCTCGCCTTCCAGGTGCCCGTCCTTCGACACCAGCTCCAGCGCCTTGCGGACGGCCGCCTCGGTGGTCTCGTGGGTGACCAGCACGACCGGCGCGATGGCCGAATCGCCGGCCTCGTCGCGCCGGCGCTGGACGATCGATTCCAGCGAAATCTTGCTCTCGGCCATGCGCCGCGCGATCGAGGCGAAGGCGCCGACCCGGTCGAGCACCGACAGGCGGATATAGTAGCCGCCCTCATGGGCGCGCATGCGGGCGCGCTTGTACGGAGCGAGCTTCGCCGCCGGCATGCCGAGGGTCGGGCGCAGATCGCCGCCGGCCACGTCCATGATGTCCGACAGCACCGCCGAAGCGGTCGCGTCGCCGCCCGCGCCTGGGCCGGCCAGCAGGATCGAGCCGAGAAGGTCGGTGTCGACTGCCACCGCGTTGGTCACGCCGTCGACCCGCGCCAGGGCGGAATCGGCCGGGATCATCGCCGGATGGACGCGCTGCTCGATGCCGGTGTCGGTGCGCATGGCGACGGCGAGAAGCTTGATGCGATAGCCGAGCTCGGCCGCCGCCGCGATGTCGTCGTTGGTCACCGCCTCGATGCCCTCGATGAACACCGATTCCAGGTCCAGTTCGCAGCCGAAGGCGAGCGAGGTCAGGATCGTCAGCTTGTGGGCGGCATCGAAGCCGCCGATGTCGAAGGTCGGGTCGGCCTCGGCATAGCCGAGGCGCTGGGCATCGGCGAGGCACGCGTCGAAGGCGATCCCCTCCTTCTCCATGCGCGTCAGCATGTAGTTGCAGGTGCCGTTGAGGATGCCGTAGACGCGGCTGACATCGTTGCCGACCAGCGCCTCGCGCATGGTCTTGACGATCGGAATGCCGCCGGCGACCGCCGCCTCGAACAGGATCTCGGTCTTCTTGCGGGCTGCCAGGCGGGCCAGCGTCACGCCGTGATGGGCCAGGAGCGCCTTGTTGGCGGTCACCACCGGAAGGCCGCGATTGAGCGCCGCCTTCACCGAATCCAGCGCCGGGCCGTCCGAGCCGCCGATCAGTTCGACGAAGACGTCGATCTCGGCTTCGCTCGCCAGCTTCACCGGATCGTCGAACCAGGCGAGCCCGGCACTGTCGAAGCCGCGATCGCGGCTGCGGTCGCGGGCACAGACGGCGGTGGCGCGGATCGGGCGACCGGCCTTGTCGGCCAGTGTCTCGGCCTTGGTCTCGATCAGCCGGGCAAGGCTCGCGCCGACCGTTCCAAGCCCGGCGATGCCGAGCCGCAATGGGCTGTTCATGACGTCCCTGTCGATGTTTGCGTCGAATTGGCCGGCGCCGGCCAGGTCAGGTCCCGGCGCCGATGGCCACGACCTTCTGCCCGGCTTCGGCGCCGGAGGCAAGGAAGCGCTTGATGTTGCGGGCCGCCTGGCGGATGCGATGCTCGTTCTCCACCAGCGCGATGCGCACATGGCTGTCGCCATGCTCGCCGAAGCCGATCCCCGGTGCTACGGCGACATCGGCCTTCTCGATCAGCAGCTTGGAGAATTCCAGCGAGCCCATGTGGCGGTAGGCCTCGGGCAGCGGCGCCCAGGCGAACATGGTCGAGGACGGCGACGGAACGTCCCAGCCGGCCCGGCCGAACGAATCGACCAGCACGTCGCGGCGGCGGCGATAGATGGTGCGCACCTCCTCGATGGCCTCGTCGCCGGCGTTCAGCGCGGCGGTCGCGGCGACCTGGATCGGCGTGAAGGCGCCATAGTCGAGATAGGACTTCACCCGCGCCAGGGCGGCCAGCAGCCGTTCGTTGCCGACAGCAAAGCCCATGCGCCAGCCCGGCATGGAGAAGGTCTTCGACATGGAGGTGAACTCCACGGCCACGTCGATGGCCCCCTCCACCTCGAGGATCGAGGGCGGCGGCGAGCCGTCGAAGAAGATCTCCGCATAGGCCAGGTCCGACAGGACGACGATCTCGTGCTTGCGCGCGAAGGCGACGATCTCGCGATAGAAGTCGAGATCGGCCTCGAAGGCCGTCGGATTGGCCGGATAGTTGAGAATGATGGCGATCGGCTTGGGGATCGAATAGCGCACGGCCCGGTCGATCGCGACGAGGAAGTCGGCGTCCGGCCTGGCGGGGATCGCGCGGATGGTGCCGCCCGACATGATGAAGCCGAAGGCGTGGATCGGATAGGTCGGGTTGGGACACAGCACCACGTCGCCGGGCGCGGTGATCGCCTGCGCCATGTTGGCGAAGCCTTCCTTCGAGCCGAGCGTCGCCACGACCTGCGTATTGGGGTCGAGCTTCACGTCGAAGCGACGGGCGTAATAGGCCGCCTGCGCCTTGCGCAGCCCGGCAATGCCCTTGGAGGCCGAATAGCGGTGGGTGCGCGGGTCGCGGATCGCCTCGCACAGCTTATCGACGATGAATTTCGGCGTCGGCAGGTCGGGGTTGCCCATACCCAGATCGACGATGTCGGCACCGCCGGCGCGGGCCGCGGCCTTCAGGCGGTTGACCTCCTCGAAGACATAGGGCGGAAGCCGGCGGATTTTGTGGAATTCTTCCATGGTGCATGATCCTCGGCGCGAAGGCCGGTCGCAGGATTGGGTCGGCCGCAGGGCTGTTACTGCCCGGCCTCGATCTGGCGCAGGACTTCCTCGGGCGTCGGAACGGTGCGCGTCGGCCGGTTTCCGGATGCGTCGCGCGGGCTTGGCTGGGTGGCGAGCACCGCCTCCACCTCGGCGGCCTGCTGCTGGCGAACCGACTCGGCGCGTTGGATCTTCCCGGCAAAGCCGCTCGGCGCCGCCGCAGCGCCGGCATGTTGGCTGGCGGCCGCGGCGAGGCGGGCCTGCTCGGCCTGTACCTCGGCATCGGTAAGCTGCGCCGCCGCCTTGCCCGGATAGGCGCCCAGCAGCGGATAGCCGTCCGCGTCCGCGCGCTGCGAACTCGGTACGTCCGGCGAGGCGGCCAGCCGGAGGGCGCCAATGGACGTGTCGTCCGACTGGCAGGCTGCCACCGGCAGCAGCGCCAGGACGATCGCGAACGGGCGGATAACGGAAAGCGGGAGCATAGCCATAAGGCCTTCTTGAAACTGCGTCACACCTCATATCCTAGAGGCCGGGCTTTGACAAAGCTGCGGTGCCCGATTGTGGCGGGACGCGTTCGTCGACACAATGGCCGGGCACCTCGGGTCCAGACTGGGAACCAGCACGCCCGCACCGCATGGGAGGATGCCGCAATGACGACCAAGCAGCCGATCGACGCCCCACCACAGGACCGCGCCGACCCCACGTCCGACTTCGTCGTCAAGGACCCCGAAGCCTTTGCCCGCAACATGGCGCATGTGCTGGAAGAGATCGGCAAGGCGGCCTCCGCCTGGGTCGGCCCGCGCGAACGCGGCGAGATGGTCGAGGACACCCCCGTCTCGATGGGCGAGATCGTGCAGACCCTGTCGAAGGTCTCCGAATACTGGCTGACGGACCCGACGCGGGCGATCGAGGCGCAGACTTCGCTATTCACCAACTACATGAACGTCTGGAACAATTCGATCCGGCGAATGGCCGGCGAGGCGCCGGTGGATCCCGTGGAGCCGCCCAAGGGCGACAAGCGCTTTGCCGACAAGCAATGGTCCGAGCACCTGTTCTTCGACTTCGTCAAGCAGGTCTACATCCTGACGACGCGCTGGGCCGACGACCTCCTGGAGCGCACGGAGGGCCTCGACCCGCACACGCGCCACAAGGCAGAATTCTACCTCAAGCAGGTGGAGAACGCGCTGTCGCCGTCGAACTTCGTCCTGACCAATCCCGAGCTCTACCGCGAGACGCTGGCCTGCAACGGCGAGAACCTGGTGCGCGGCATGAAGATGTTCGCCGAGGACATGAAGGCGGGCGGCGGCATGCTGCGCTTGCGCCAGTCCGATTCCTCGACCTTCCAGGTCGGCCGCGACATGGCGCTGACGCCGGGCAAGGTCGTCGCCCAGAACGACATCTGCCAGATCATCCAGTACGCGCCGCAGACCGCGACGGTGTTCAAGCGCCCCCTGCTGATCGTGCCGCCCTGGATCAACAAGTTCTACATCCTCGACCTGAAGCCGGAGAAATCGTTCATCAACTGGCTGGTCGGCCAGGGCCACACGGTCTTCGTCATTTCCTGGGTCAATCCGGACGACCGGCAGGCGATGAAGGACTGGCACGACTATATCCAGGAGGGCATCGTCTTCGGCCTCGACACGGTCGAGGCGGCCACCGGCCAGAAGGAAGTCAACACGATCGGCTATTGCGTCGGCGGCACGCTGCTCGGCGCGTCCCTGGCCTATCTGAAGGCGACCGGCGACGAGCGCATCGCCTCCACCACCTTCCTGACCACCCAGATCGACTTCACCTATGCCGGCGACCTGAAGGTCTTCGTCGACGAGGCACAACTCCAGACCCTGGAGCGCGCCATGGAGAAGAAGGGCTATCTGGAGGGTGCGCAGATGGCGACGGCCTTCAACCTGTTGCGCTCGGGCGACCTGATCTGGCCCTATTTCGTCAACAACTACCTGCGCGGCAAGGAGCCGCTGCCCTTCGACCTGCTCTACTGGAACGCCGATTCCACCCGCATGCCGAAGGCGAACCACCTGTTCTACCTGCGCAACTGCTATCTGGAGAACCGGCTGTCGCGCGGCGAGATGGAGATCGCGGGCGTGCAGCTGGACCTGTCGAAGGTCGACATCCCGATCTACAATCTGGCGACCAGGGAAGACCACATCGCCCCGGCCCGCAGCGTGTTCCAGGGCTCCCGCGCCTTCGGCTCGCAGGTGACATACGTCCTGTCGGGTTCGGGCCATATCGCCGGCGTCGTCAATCCGCCGGAGAAGAACAAGTACCAGTACTGGACGGGGCCCGCCCCGAAGGAGGCCGGCACCTACGAGGACTGGCTGGTGGCGGCGAAGGAGACGCCCGGCTCCTGGTGGCCCCACTGGCAGGAATGGATAGCACCGCTCTCCGGCAACAAGGTCAAGGCGCGCAAGCCCGGCGGCCGCAAGCTGAAGCCGATCGAGGACGCGCCGGGCAGCTACGTGAAGGTCAAGGCCTGAGCACCGACACCCGGCAAGACCATTGCTCACCGGTTGGCGGAACGGCTCCCTGCCCGATCAACGCCCGGTCGCCGCATTGACGCCGGCCGCTCGCCCCCGCTATCGGCAGCCATGGTCACCTTCCCCTCCAAGCTCGTGCCGGCGCGGCTCGTCATGCGCTACAAGCGCTTCCTCGCCGATGTCGTGATCGACGGTGAGAGCGCGCCAGTCACCGTCCATTGTCCCAATCCCGGCGCGATGATGGGGCTCAAGGCCGAGGGTTCGCGGGTCTGGCTGTCGCGCTCGTCCAACCCCAACCGCAAGCTTGCGATGACGCTGGAGATCGTCGAGGCCGACGGCGCGCTGGTGGGCATCAACACCGCTTTACCCAACCGGCTGGCCGAGGAAGCCGTCGCCGCCGGGCTGGTACCGCCGCTGGCCGGTCTCGGCATCGGACGGCGCGAGGTGAAATATGGCCGCCAGTCCCGCGTCGACCTGCTCTATGCCGCGCCGGACGGACAGCCGATCTATGTGGAGGTCAAGAACGTCCACCTGATGCGCGAGCCGGGTCTGGCCGAGTTTCCCGACTGCGTGACGACGCGCGGTGCCCGCCATCTCGCCGAACTGGGCGACCGGGTGGCGGCCGGCGACAGGGCCATGATGCTCTACGTCGTCCAGCGCGGCGACTGCGACCGGGTCTCCTTCGCCGCCGATCTCGATCCCGCCTATGCCGCGGCATTCGCACTCGCCCGCGAACGAGGGGTTGAAGCCCATGCCGTTCGGTGCGACATCAATCTGTCCGATATCCGTCCCACGACCATCCTCCCGATCGTCGACAGCGCGCGCCAGCCATGACCACCTATCTCGAAGCCGAAGCGAATCCGACCCGCAATACGGGTGCGATCCGTCTCTACGACGAAGCCGCCTTCGCGGGCATGCGCAAGGCCTGCCAGTTGACGGCCCGCTGCCTCGACGGGCTCGCCGGCATGGTCGAGCCGGGCGTCACCACCGACGCGATCGACCGCTATGTCATGGACTTCGCCGTCGCCAACAACGCGGTGCCCGCCACCCTCAACTACCGCGGCTACACCAGGAGCGTCTGCACCTCGATCAACCATGTGGTCTGTCACGGCATTCCCAACGACAAGCCGCTCAAGGAAGGCGACATCGTCAATATCGACGTCACCTTCATCGTCGATGGCTGGCATGGCGATTCCTCGCGCATGTACCTGGTCGGCCGGGTCAAGCGCGCCGCCGAGCGGCTCTGCGACGTCACCTATCGCTCGCTGATGATCGGCATCGAGGCGGTCCGGCCGGGCGTCCATATCGGCGACATCGGCGAGGCCATCCAGACCTATGCCGAGGGCGAGCGCTGCTCGGTCGTCCGTGATTTCTGCGGCCACGGCGTCGGCAAGCTCTTCCACGACGCGCCGAACATCCTGCATTACGGCCGCCGCGGCGAAGGCGCGGAGATGCGCCCCGGCATGATCTTCACCATCGAGCCGATGATCAATATCGGGCGCCCGCATGTGAAGATCCTCTCGGACGGCTGGACCGCAGTGACCCGCGACCGGTCGCTGTCGGCCCAGTACGAGCACACGGTCGGCGTCACCGAGACCGGCTGCGAGGTGTTCACCCTGTCGCCGGGCGGGCTCGACACGCCGGGCCTGACGGTCGAACACCCGGTCCCAGTGGCCGGGTAGACGCGGGACGATGACCGGAGCGGCCTCCGACGACGAACCGGGCCCGACGGGTCTTCAGGAGGCCGGGTCGCCCGGCGCGCGGCGGAAGAGCCAGCCGGCGACGCAAGCCGAACACCATCTGGGCCATCGCGACCGGTTGCGCACGCGCTTTGCCGAGGCCGGCGCCGAGGCCCTGGCCGACTACGAACTTCTCGAACTCGTCCTCTTCCGCACCATCCCGCGACGTGACGTCAAGCCGATCGCCAAGGCGCTGATCGCGCGCTTCGGCTCGCTCGCCGAGGTGCTGAACGCTCCGCCCCGCCGGCTGGTCGAAGTGCCCGGCGTCAAGGAGAGCGTGGCACGCGACATCGCCATCGTCGCGGCGATCAACCAGCGGGCCATGCGCTCGGCGGTCCGGCGGCGCGAGATCCTGTCCTCCTGGTCGGCGGTGCTCGATTATTGCAAGGCGGCCATGGCGTACGAGACGCGCGAGCAGTTCCGCATCCTGTTCCTCGACAAGAAGAACGCCCTGATCGCCGACGAGGTGCAGGGCACAGGCACCGTCGACCACACGCCGGTCTATCCCCGCGAGGTGGTCAAGCGCGGGCCGGAACTGTCGGCGACGGCCATCATCCTCGTCCACAACCATCCGTCCGGCGATCCGACCCCGTCGCGCGCGGATATCGAGATGACCCGCACCATCATCGATACGGCCAAGCCGCTCGGCATTGCGGTCCACGACCACATCATCATCGGCAAGAACGGCCACGCCAGCCTGAAGGGCCTGCGCCTGATCTGAGGATCGCTGCGGTCGCGCATGCAGACCACGATCCCGAAGAGTGCTCGCCAAAGCTGCAGACTTTCCTTTGTCACACCACTGCGGCCAAATTCCCTTGCGTCATCTCAGCCGGGGGTGAGAATCGACCATGCCGACCGAGCGCTTCACGATCGCAACGTTCAACCTGCGAAACCTGAACGAGCCGGGCCTTGCGATGTACGGCCGGGACGGCTGGTCGCAGGAGGAATACGATCGCAAGATTGCCTTCACCAGCACGATGATGGCGATGCTCCCCGCCGATATTTGGGCGTTCCAGGAACTCTGGCACGGCGCCTCCCTCGACCGCGCCCTCGCAACGGCCGGTCTGGCGAACGACTACGTCACACTCGTCCCCGAGGATCATGCCGGCGGCAGGATCGTCTGCGCGGCCGCGATCCGCAGGGAAATGCTGGTCGGTGAACCGGAATGGATCCGCGACTTTCCCGAAGGGCTGGTCCTGGCCAGCGGCGGCGACGATCCCCAGACGGAGCGCATCGCCGTCGAACTCTCGAGCTTTTCCAGGCCCGTCCTGCATTTCCAGATGCGCCCGTCCGGGTGGGCCGCCCCGATCCATGTCTATGTCTGTCACTTCAAGTCGAAGGGGCCGACCCAGATCTTCAGGGAGCCCTGGTACGAGCGGGACGAGCATTCCCGGCACAGCGAAGCGATCGGCGGGGCGCTGTCGACCATTCGCAGAACCGCCGAGGCAACGGCGCTGCGCTACATGCTGACGGACCAGATGAAGGGCAACGACACGCCGGTCATCGTGCTGGGCGACGTCAATGACGGCACCCTGTCCAACACGATGAACATCCTGACGGGCCAGCCGCGCTTTCTGGTGGGAGAAGGCCGCGGCGGCGGCGACACGGACCTGTACACCGCGCAGACGCTGCAGGAATACCGCTCCACGCGCGACGTCTACTACACGCACATCTTCAACAACAATTTCAAATCCCTCGACCAGATCCTGGTCAGCCGCGAGCTCTACGACAACAGGCGCAATCGGGTCTGGGCCTTCGACGGCCTCGACATCGCCAACGACCATCTGCACTACGATCCCAAGCACGCGCAGGGAACCAGCGATCACGGAGTGGTGCGGGTCGCCTTCAAATACGATCCCGCCTGAACCGACCGGGCCCGGCCAGCCGACGCCACGGTCTCAGTGCAGATGGCCGCCATCCTTGACCAGCCGGATCTCGCGCGGCCGGATGAGCCCGGCATGCATGACCCGGACGGAATGGATCGCCGCCTCGATCTCGCGCTCCCAATGGTCGAGGAACCGCTTCAGCCGCGGATAGGTTGGCGCCATGTCCTCGAACTGCCAGGAAAAGCTCTGCAGGAAATCCGGATGATCGGGCATGCGGTAGAGCACTTCGGCCGTGGTCAGGCCGAAGCCCCTGAGCATGGCTTCGAATTGGGGATCGACGTCGCGGCTACGCATCGGCACGCTCCATGGCTGTGCCGGCCGGAATGGACCGGCAACCTTGATGCTCTGCCTGCATCGTTAACGAGCCGTTAACGACGCGCAAGCCCGTCGCGCATTGGTGAAGGCTGCTTGACGGCTCGCCCTGCCCGGCTCAGCTGCGGCCCACCCGCAGCGTCGACCGGCCGCCATCGATGCCGATGACCTGCCCGGTGATCCAGGAGCCGGCGTCCGTCAGCAGCAATTCGCCCATGGCGGCGATGTCGTCCGGCCGGCCAAGCCGCGGCATCGGATGCATCTTGGCGACCGCCTCGGCCATCTTGTCGTTGGCGACGACGCGCTGGCCGAGCGGCGTGTCGAGCAGCGACGGCGCGATGGCGTTGACGCGGATCTGCGGCGCAAGTTCGGCGGCGAGCGAGCGAGTCAGGCCGACCACCGCGCCCTTCGCCATGGCGATCGATGCATGGGCCGGAAAGCCCTGGTCCACCGCCACTGTGGAGAAGAGGAGGACGCTTGCGCCCTCCGGCGCCTTCTGCAGCGCCGGCAGCGACGCCTGAATCGCTTTCGCAGCGCCGAGCGCGTTCAGGTTGAAATCGTTGAGGAAGTCGTTTGCCTTGAGCTTGGCGAAGGGCTTCAGATTGATCGAGCCGACGGCGTAGACCAGCCCGTCCAGGATCTCACCCGCCGCTTCCGCGGTCGCCGCCACGGAGCTGTCGTCGAGAACGTCGCAGGCCACCGATTGCGCGCCGATCTCGCCCGCCAGGGCCTCCAGCGCGTCCGTATTGCGACCGGCGAGGACGAGTTCGTGTCCGGCCTTCGCCAGGCGCCGGGCGATTGCCTCGCTGACGCCGCCATTGCCGCCATAGATGAGATATCTGCCCATGTTCGAGTTGGCCCTTCCGTGATTGCGTCGAGCCCCGCCAGATGCGGCCGGAGACCAGGCAATCAACTGCGACGCGATGGCGCGCCGGGCAGTCCTTCGCTTGCCGATGATCAGCCGGTGACGATCGCTCCGCCGGCCGCGCGCATCGCCTCGGGCGTGTCGACGTCGACGCTCGCCGCCGACCCGATCTCCACCGACACCAGAGCCCCGGGATGGGCGGCGATGAGCGATTGCGCGCCGACATCTCCGGTGATCGCCGCGATCTCGTCGGCGTAGGACGTGGCGATCAGCACCGGGTTGCGCCGCTGGCCGCCGTCCGAGGCGGCCACGATCGCGCCGTCACCGGCATTGGCGAAGGCGGCGATCATCCCGTCGAGATGCTCCGGGCCCAACAGCGGCTGGTCGGCCAGCATGACGAGCACGCCGGCGGCCCCCGCCGCGGCGGATGCGGCAAAGCCGGCGCGCAACGAGGTGGAAAGGCCCTCCGCAAAATCGTCGTTGTCNCGGCCCCCGCCGCGGCGGATGCGGCAAAGCCGGCGCGCAACGAGGTGGAAAGGCCCTCCGCAAAATCGTCGTTGTCGACGATCGCGACGTCGAGACCGGAGAGCGCCGCGACGATTTTCTCGCGCATGTGGCCGACGACCACCCGCACCTGCCGGGCGCCCGAGGCCAGCGCGGTCTCGGCCGAGCGCCGCACCAGCGGCACGCCGTCAAAGGTCGCCAGCAGCTTGTTCGGTCCGCCCATGCGGCGGGACCGTCCCGCGGCCAGGATCACCACGTCCACGGCGGCGTCATCCTGCGATTGCGTCTCGCTTTCCTTCGGCAGTGCCTCGCGCGGCTGCGGCCGTGACGCGATCTCCGTCAGCAGCCCGCCGACGCCCATGCCGCGAATGTCCTCGCCCGACACGGGAAGATCGGCCAGCAGGCGATACAAAACCCAGTCGAATCCGTTTTCCTTCGGACTGCGCGCGCAACCGGGCGCTCCCAGCACCGGGCTTCCCTCCAGCCGGCCGAGCAGCAGCAGATTGCCCGGATCGACCGGCATGCCGAGATGGTCGACCTGGCCGCCGGCCGCCACGAGGGCGGCAGGAATCACGTCGCCGACATCGATGACCGCCGACGCGCCGAAGACCAGCGTGATGTCGACCCCCTTCGCCTGCGCCAACGCCGCCTGGAGGGCAGCGGTGTCGTGCTGGCAACGGATCTCCTCGGTGATCGTCGAGCCGGACAGCGCCAGTCGCGCCTGCGTCACGCGGCGGGTCTTGTCGAGGACGCTCGCCTTGACGCCCGGCAGTTCGGTCTGGATCAACGCCACGCGCTTTGCCGCAAAGGGCGCGAGCCGGAAGGCCGGACGGCCGGCCAAGAGCCGCGTCACCGCGTCGACGGCCGCGCCCGGCACGGCGAGCGGGATGATCTTCACCGTCGCGACCATCTGGCCGGCCGTCACGGGCGCATGCTCCGCCAGGGTGGCGAGGGTGATGCCGGGATCGATCGCGTTCAGGTGGTCGACGACCCCGCGATCGGGTAGGAACAGCCCCGCCGCCTCGGCGAAGAGATTGACGCGGCCCGTTCCCGCCGCCCCGACCCGCACATGCGCGCCGCCCAGCGCCGCGCCGATCGCGGCGGCGGCCTCGTCCTCGCTCAGATCGCCCGGCTCGAGCCGCGCCGCAACGACGGCCTCGACACCGGCGCCTTGCAGCCGCGCCACATCCGCGCCGGTCAGCCGCGTACCCTTTTTCAGCCGATCACGGCCGAGCGCCTTGGAATGGGCCAAGATCGTGCCCTCGGCATCGGCAACGGCGACCTCCCCGAAGATCATGCCGCCTCGGTCTCGCCCCGACGGTCGGCGAACATCTTGCGCTTGCGGAAGGCCTCGACCACCGAGGCCATGATGGCGACGGCGATCTCGCCAGGCGTCGCGGCGCCTATGTCTGCGCCGATCGGCGCCTCGATCCGTTCGATCAGATGCGGTGCGATGCCCGCCTCGACCAGTCGGTCCACCCGCTTGGCATGGGTCTTCCGGCTGCCGAGCGCGCCGATGTAGAAGCAGCCCGCCTTCAACGCCGCGATCAGCGGAAAATCGTCGATCTTCGGATCATGGGTGATGACGCAGAGCGCCGTATAGGCGTCCAGCGGGCGCACCTTCAGGACATCCTCCGGCCATTCGGCGTGCAGCGCCACGTCGGGGAAGCGCTCTGGCGTGGCGAAGGCGGTGCGCGGATCGATGATCTCGATGTCGTATCCGGCCAGCCGGGCGATCGGCGCCAGCGCCTGGCTGATATGGACGGCACCGATCACCACCAGGCGCGCCGGCGGCAGATGCGCGTTGAGAAACGCCTCGCCCTCTCCGGTCTGGACGATCCCCGACTTGCCCGACCGGATCGCCCGGCCGACCTCTTCGGCCAGCGGATCGGCGCCCACTTCCGTCTCGCGCACCAGCCGCTGGGCACCGCTGGCAAGGTCGGTGACGACGACGGCGGCCCGCCGCTCACCGCGCTCGGCATTGAGGGCGGACAGAAGCGCGCGGTCCATCAGTTCACCCGTTCCACATAGACCCGGATCCGGCCGCCGCAGGAGAGGCCGACGCGCCATGCGGTCTCGTCGGCGACACCGAATTCCAGCATGCGCGGTTCGCCCGCCTCGATCACGTCGACGGCCTCGGCGACGACCGCCCCCTCGACGCAGCCGCCCGAAACCGAGCCCTCGAAATTGCCGTCGGCATCGATGACCAGATGGCTGCCGGTCGGACGCGGGGCCGAGCCCCAGGTCTCGACGACGGTGGCAAGGGCGAGGCTGCGTCCCTCGCCCGCCCAGGTCTCCGCGGTCTTCAGGACGTCGAAATCGGGTTGCGTCTGGCTCATCTGCGTCTTCCTTCAAACCAGTCCAGGTGCCTGCCACCTTTGCCCGACGAGACCTCAAGCAGCGGCCGCGCGATCGGCGGCGGCGATCCAGCGGCGCGGATCGGTGTTGCGGTCACCACCTTCCGACAGCGCCGCACAGAGCGCGCTCATCGCCTCCAGAGAATGCACCGACCGGAACTCGTCGACATGCGGAAGCATGGCGCGCACCCCCTTCGCCCGGGCCGAAAAGCCGTCGAACCGCAGGAGCGGGTTCAACCATATCAGCCGCCGGCTGGATTTATGCAGTCGCTCCATCTGTTTCGAGAGATCGTCGACGCTGTCGCGCTCCAGCCCGTCAGTAATCAGGATCGTCACGGCCCCCTGCGTCAGCACCCGGCGCGACCAGATCCGGTTGAAGTCGGCCAGCGCCTCGCCGATCCGCGTCCCGCCGGACCAGTCGCGCACGGCGCCGGCGCAGTCGGCCAGCGCCTCGTCGGGGTCCTTGTGGCGCATCTGCCGGGTGACGTTGGTCAGCCGGGTCCCGAACAGGAAGGTGTGCACGCCCCGCCGCTGCTCGGTCAGCGCATGCAGGAAATGCAGGAAGATCCGGGTGTACTGACTCATCGAGCCCGAGATGTCGGCGAGCACCACGAGTGACGGATGCACCTCGCGGGGCGAGCGGAACTTCGGCAGGACGAGGTCGCCGCCGGTGCGCATCGAGGCGCGCATCATCGCCCGCGGATCGATCCTGGCGCCGCGCGGATCGCTGCGGAAACGCCGCGTCTTCACCCGGTCCGCCGGCAGGCGCAGCGCGGCGATCGCCCGCTTGGCCTCCGCGATCTCGGCGACGCTCATCTGGGCGAAATCCTTCTGGCGCAGCACCTCGTTGCCGGAGACGGTCAGGCTGGCGTCGATCTCGATCTCCGGCCGCTCCTGCTTCGTCACCCGCTCCTGCGCGCCCTCGAACATCGCCTCGGCGGCGCGGTCCTCGCCGGCCCGCTTCTTCTCGGGCGTCGACGGGCGCGGCGGCGCGGTGGGCGAGAACATCGCGATCATCTTCTCGATGAGTTCGCGCGATCGCCAGAACAGCCGGAACGCCTCGCTGAAGACCGCATGATCCTCACGCCGCGACACCAGAACCGCATGGAGGGTCCAGTAGAAATCGTCGCGCGAGGACAGGCCGGCCGCCTTTACGGCGGCGATGGCGTGCAGCGTGGCGGAGGGACCGAGCTTCAGCCCGGCCTTGCGCAGGGCCCGGGCGAAATAGGCGATGTTGTCGGCCAGCCGGCCTTCCGGGTCTGCCGTGGCCGGATCTGCCGTGGCCGGATCGGCGGTCGCCGGTTCGCCAGACGCCCTGCGCTCGGCCGGATCTGCCGCGGCCATAGCGCTAGGACGCCCTTGCCAGGTCGCGCTTCACCTCGGTCAGGATCTCGCGGCTTTCGCCCCGCTCCATGCGCTGGATGTCGTCCTGGTATTTCAAGAGAACGCCAAGCGTGTCGGAGACATGCGCCGGATCGAGGGCGATGGCGTTCAGCTCGGTCAGCGCGTTGGCCCAGTCGATCGTCTCGGCGACGCCGGGCGCCTTGAACAGGTCGATGCCGCGCAGACGTTGCACGAAGGCGACGAGTTCGGCCGCCAGCTCGGCATTGGCGCGCGGCGCCTTGCGGCGCACGATGTCGAGTTCGCGGTCCGAGGCGGGGTAATCGACCCAGTGATAGAGGCAGCGGCGCTTCAGGGCGTCGTGGATCTCGCGGGTCCGGTTGGTGGTGATGATGACGATCGGCGGCTCGGCCGCGCGGATCGTGCCGAGCTCGGGAATGGTCACCTGGTTGTCGGACAGGATCTCGAGCAGGAACGCTTCGAAGGCCTCGTCGGTCCTGTCGAGCTCGTCGATCAACAGCACCGGCGGGCGGCCCGGCTCGCCCTCCAGCGCCTGCAGGATCGGCCGCCGGATGAGGAAGCGCTCCGAAAAGATCTCCGACCGCGTCGCGTCCCGCGACGTGTCGCCGGAGGCTTCGCGCAGGCGAATCTCGATCATCTGCGCCGCGTAGTTCCACTCGTAGAGCGCCGAGGAGACGTCCAGCCCCTCGTAGCACTGCAGGCGGATCAGCGGCCGGTCGAGCGCGGCGGCCAGCACCTTGGCGATCTCGGTCTTGCCGACGCCGGCCTCGCCTTCCAGGAACAGCGGCCGTCCCATTTTCAGCGCCAGGAACAGCACCGTCGCCAGTGACCGGTCGGCCACGTAGTTCTGGCTGTCGAGCAGCGCTTCGGTCTCGTCGATCGATGCCGGCAATGAGTGTGTCACGTCGCTTCCTTCACGCATGGTGCGTCGCCGAGCCCCCAGGGCCCGTCAGAGATGGCGGTAGGCCCGGTCTAGATAGACCAGGGAGGAGGCCTTGGGATTGGTGCGCACGGCCACGACCTCGCCGATCAGGATCCGGTGGGTCGCGACGACGCTGGCCTCGAGGAGCCGGCAGTCGAAGCTGGCGAGCGAGGAGGTGAGCAACGGCGCGCCGGTCTGCAGCGTCTCCCATTCGGCCGAGGCGAAGCGGGCCTCGGGCGACAGCCGGCCCTCGCCGGCAAAGGCGCGGGCCACCGCCTCGTCCTCCGCGCCCAGGAGGTTGACGGCGAAATTGCCGTTCTCCTCGAAGCGGTCATTGTCCGGGCTGGACATGTTGAGACACACGAGCAGCGTGGCCGGGGAATCGGACACCGAGCAGGCGGAGGACACCGTCACGCCCCGCCGCCCTGCCGGTCCGTCGGTCGTCACCAGGTGCACTGCCGCCGCAAAGCGGCTCATCGCGTCGCGAAAGCTCTCGCGGTCGATCGTCGAAGTCGTCAGCAAACCATCTTCCATGCATTGCGGGACCGAATCCCGAGACATTGCCCCGAACATAGGGCGAGCTGAGCGGTTTCGCACGGGGGCAAGGGGCAATCCGTCCTCGCGCAGGGTGCGATGACCGGGCGACGTCGCCGTGCCGGGGCGTGGAAAGGCGTTTCCGCTGGCCCGCGGCGTGCTGTAGTCTCCCGGCCATGATCACGATGCTTCCCGACGCCGGCCGGCTCGGCCGCGCCACCTGCCTGGCCGCCCTGTCCCTGGCCGGTCTCTGCCTTGCGTTTCCGGCTGCGGCCCAGCCGGCCGACCCCGCACAGGGCCCGGCGGCGCCAGTCCTTCTCGGCGTCGCCGCGCCGCTGAGCGACAGCCAGGCGATTCTCGGGCAGCAGCTCGTCGCCGGCGCGCGCGCCGCGGCCGGCACCACGGAGGGCGATGCCGCCATCGAGATCGTCGACGCCGACACAAGATGCTCGTCCGAGGGCGGCCGCCAGGCGGCGGAGACCTTCGTGGCGATGGACGCCGCGGCGGTCGTCGGCTTTCTCTGCGCCGAAGCCATCGAGGCGGCGCTGCCGGTCCTGACAGAAGCCGGCATTCCGGTGATCGACGTCGGCGTGCGCGCCAACCGGCTGACCGACCGCCGCGAGCGCACGGGCCATCTGGTCTGGCGCATCGCCCCGCGCTCCGACGCCCAGGCCGCGGCCATCGCCGGCGAGATCGCCCGGCGCTGGCAGGGCGAGCCGCTCGGCCTCGTCGACGACGGCTCGATCGCGGCGCGCGGCCTGGCCGATGCGGTGCGCCGCCTGCTCGGCGACCAGGGCATCGAACCACAGAGCGTCGACAATTACCGCCCCGCCGAGGAAAAGCAGTTCGGCCTCGTGCGCCGGCTGGAGCGCACGGGCATCACGCGCTTCTTCATCGCCGGCGACCGGCCGGACGTCGCGATCATCATGCGCGACGCTGCCGCCTCCGGCCTGTCGTTGCAGGTGATCGGCGGCGAGGAACTGCTCGACGAGACCAGCATCGATGCACCCCTGCCCGAGGGCGTGATCGCGGTGGCCCCACGCAGCAGCTTTCCCGAACTGGCCGCCGCGGCCACGGACGAGGGCGGGTTGCTGCCGCCGCAGGGCTATTTCGGCACGGCCTATGCGGCGACCGAGATCGCCCTCACGGCGGCGCGGCGGGCGGCTGCCACCGATCGTCCCCTTGCCGAAATTCTCGGGGCGGACAGCTTCGCGACCGCGCTCGGCGAAATCGGTTTCGACGACAAGGGCGATTCCGACCTCGACCTCTACCGGGTGTTCGAATGGCGCGGCGACCGCTTCGCCGAAGCCGGCGAAGGCTGAGCCCATGTCCGGCGGCTGGCGGCAGGGGCCACGCAACAGCCTGACCGACCTGGCCGGCATCCGTGTGGGCCATGCCGGCGACGCGGCCCTGAAGAGCGGCACGACCGTCGTCCTGCTCGATCGGCCGGCGGTCGCCTCCGTCGCCATTCTCGGCGGCGCTCCCGGCACCCGCGAGACGGATCTCCTGGCGCCGGAAAACACGGTGGCCGCCATCGACGCGCTGGCGCTGTCGGGCGGTTCGGCCTTCGGCCTCGACGCTGCCGCGGGCGTGCAGGCCTTCCTGGCAGAAAGCGGTCGCGGCTTTGCCGTCGGCGACGTGCGGGTGCCGATCGTTCCGGCGGCGATCCTGTTCGATCTGGCCAATGGCGGCGACAAGCGCGCCGGCTGGGATCGCTACCCGCCCTATCGCGACTTCGGCTACGAGGCGGCCCGCACGGCCACGGAGGACTTCGCCATCGGCACGGCCGGAGCCGGCATCGGCTGCACCACGGCGACCCTCAAGGGCGGTCTGGGCACGGCCTCAACCATTCTGGCGAGCGGCATCACCGTCGCCGCCCTCGTGGCCGTCAATGCACTCGGCTCCGTCACCATTGGAACCGGCCGCCATTTCTGGGCAGCGCCCTTCGAGATGGCCGGCGAGTTCGGCGGTCTCGGCCTGCCCAGCCCCCTGCCGGCCGACGCCGCCGCCATGCGCACCAAGCTCGACCCGCGCCCGGGCACCAACACCACGATTGGCATCCTGGCCACCGATGCGGTGCTCGACAAGGCGGCCGCCAGGCGGCTGGCCATTGCCGGGCAGGATGGATTTGCCAGAGCGATCTGGCCGTCCCACACCGATTTCGACGGCGATCTGGTCTTTGCCGTTGCCACAGGCACCAGCGGTATCGCACCCGAGCCGGGCGAACGGGTGGAACTGGCCGCGGCAGCCGCCGCCACCATGGCCCGCGCCATCGCACGGGGCGTTTCGGCCGCGAGCGCACAGGACTATGATCGCTTACCCGTCTGGTCTGCGGGATGAGTTGCGGCCGGTCGACCCGATGCGGTTGGCCGGCGGAACATGACCCAAGTGGGAGGAACGCACATGCCGACGCATTTCGGGTCCCCGCACCGCCTGCGCAGCTTGATGCTGGCGGCCCTGCTCGCCGCCGCGCCCGCCACGGCCCGGGCCGGCGACTTCGCCACGCTGCAGTCCTACGGCTTTTCCGCCGATGGCAGCGTCTATGCCTTCGGCCAGTCCGGCATCCAGGATGGCTCGGGCTTTCCCTATGCGGAGATCTTCTTCCTCGATGTGAACGAGGATCGCTTCCTGGCGCCCTCGCCCGTCCGGGTGCGGCTGGACGACGACAGCGCGACCCTCGACATGGCGATGGACGAGGCCCGCAGCCGCGCCGCGTCGCTGTTCGACACCCATGATCCGCAACCCGATGCCGGCCAGCTCGTCTTCGCCAGCCCGGCCGCCGAACTGCCGGACGATCCGCACCGGGCGCGCTTCCTGCCGCGCGCCATGGCCCCATCGTCCGATCGGCTGGTGGAATTGCGGATCGAGACGATCCCCCTGTCCGGCCCGGCCCATTGCACGGGTTTCGGGGAGACCGTCGGCTATCGCCTGGTGCGGATCGCCACCAAGCCCGGCACCGCCGCGCAACTCGTCCACGAAGACTCGTCCATCCCCGAAAGCCGTGGCTGCCCGCTCGATTACCGGGTGTCCGAGGTGAGAGTGCTTCAGCGTCCCGATGGCGGCTTTGCCGCGGTCGCGATCATCGGCGTCGAACAGGTCGGCTTCGAAGGCCCGGATCTGCGCTTCATCGCCAACCCGGTGCCGGTGGACTGAGCCGCGCACCGGAGTCCGTTGAGGCAATATAAAACGTCTGGTAGACGGCGCTCATCGCGTTTTCCCCCGCTCGTCTCCGAAAGATGTCAGCCGATGATCCCTCGCTATTCCCGCCCCGACATGGTCGCCGTCTGGTCGCAGGAGACGAAGTTCCGGATCTGGTTCGAGATCGAGGCCCATGCCTGCGATGCGCTCGCCGAACTCGGCGTGATCCCGGAGAGTGCTGCCAGGACGATCTGGGAGAAGGGCGGCGCTGCGACCTTCGACATCGACCGGATCGACGAGATCGAGCGGGAAACCAAGCACGACGTCATCGCCTTCCTGACCCATCTGTCGGAGATCGTCGGACCGGACGCCCGCTTCGTCCACCAGGGCATGACCTCGTCGGACGTGCTCGACACCTGCTTCAACGTCCAGCTGGTGCGCGCATCCGACATCCTTCTCGCCGACATGGATGCCCTGCTCGCCGCCCTCGAGCGCCGCGCCTTCGAGCACCGCGACACCGTCACCATCGGCCGCTCGCACGGCATCCACGCCGAGCCGACGACCTTCGGCGTCAAGCTCGCCCTCGCCTATGCAGAGTTCCAGCGCTGCCGCGAACGGCTGGTCGCGGCCCGCGCGGAGATCGCCACCTGCGCCATCTCCGGCGCCGTCGGCACCTTCGCCAACATCGATCCGCGCGTCGAGGAGCATGTCGCCAAGGCCATGGGGCTGACGCCGGAGCCGGTGTCGACGCAGGTCATCCCCCGCGATCGCCATGCCATGTTCTTCGCCATCCTCGGGGTCGTGGCGTCCTCCATCGAGCGACTGGCGACGGAGATCCGCCATCTGCAGCGCACCGAGGTGCTGGAAGCGGAGGAGTATTTCTCGCCCGGCCAGAAGGGCTCGTCGGCCATGCCGCACAAGCGCAACCCGGTCCTGACCGAGAACCTCACGGGTCTTGCCCGGATGGTCCGCTCCTACGCCATGCCGGCCCTGGAGAACGTCGCCCTGTGGCACGAGCGGGACATCTCGCACTCCTCGGTCGAGCGCTATATTGGTCCGGACGCGACGATCACCCTCGACTTCGCCCTCGCTCGGCTCACCGGCGTCGTCGACAAGTTGCTGGTCTATCCCGACCGGATGATGGCCAACCTCAACAAGTTCAAGGGCCTCGTCCATTCCCAGCGGGTCTTGCTGGCACTGACCCAGGCTGGCGTGTCGCGCGAGGATTCCTACCGTCTGGTCCAGCGCAACGCCATGCGGGTCTGGGAGGAGGACAAGGACTTCCTGACCGAGTTGCTGGCCGACCCCGAGGTGACGAAGGCGCTGCCCGAGGCGACGATCCGCGAGAAATTCGACCTCGGCTATCACACCAAGCATGTCGGCACGATCTTCGAGCGGGTCTTCGGCCGCGCCGGCTGACGGGCCCTTCTCCGGAACCATCGGCTGCGCCCAGCGGTTGGCAGACACACGGCTTCGTCCGGGTTTCTGCAGCCCCCGGGCGAAACCGCTCAACCGGGAGGAAGAGACATGACCACGCCACGCGACCCCCAGCGCCCGAGCCAGCGCAATCACACGCTCTGGATCGTGCTGACCGTTCTCGTCGTCGCGGGAATCGTCTATTTCCTGTTCTTCACCGCCACGCCCGAAGATTCCACGCGCGATGCCGTCGGCGACGTACCGAGCGAGGCCAGCGAGGCGCCACCGCCCGCCGGCAGCGACCCGATCACCCTGCCGGCGGAATGATCGCGTCAAGGTGAGTCGACGCTTCGACATCTCAGGACGCACGGTCCTCCTGACCGGCGCCTCCAGCGGCGTCGGCGCAGCGCTCGCCGCCCGCCTTGTCGAACGGGACTGCCGGGTTGTCGCCTGGTCGCGGCGGCCGCCGCCGATCGGTGGGCCCTCCATCATCCACGAGGCGGTGGACCTGAGCGACATGGCGGCACTGGACGCAGCGCTCGACGGGCTGCTGGAGCGCCACCCCGAGCTGTCCGTCGTGATCAACAATGCCGGAGTCTCGGAGCGGGCGGACTTGGCCGATGGCGACCCCGCGCGGCTGGACGAACTCGCCGAGATCCAGATCGCGGTCAATCTGCAGGCCCCGATCCGCATCTGCCAGCGCCTCTTCGCGCCGTTTTCCCGGCGCGGCACCGCCATGATCGTCAACAACACCAGCGGCCTCGCCGTCGCGCCGACCGTACCGCATCCGGTGTATTGCGCCAGCAAGGCGGGCCTGCGTGCCTTCACCCAGTCGATGCGCTATCAGGCCGAGGCCGCCGGCGGCCAGATCGCCGTCATCGAGATCCTGTTGGCGGTGGTCGAGACCCCGTTGAACGCAGGCTATGCCGGCCGCAAGATGCCGGTGGACAAGGCGGTTGACCGGATCATGCGCGGTCTGGCGAAAGCCGAGCCGGAGATCTGGGTCGGCCAGGCCGCGCTCCTGCGCCGGATCGCCGGGATTTCCCCGGCGCTGGCACGTCATATCCTCAAGGTAGCAACCGGTTAGCCCTGTGCGCGCGAATTGCCGGGCGGCGCCTTGACACATATCGTGGCCAGTCGCATCTGGGTCCGATGCGAGTTGCAGATGCCGACATCCTGATCGTGCCCGGATACAAGGGCTCCCCGGAGAACCATTGGCAGAGCCGTTGGGAGCGCAAGCTGTCGACCGCGCGTCGGGTCCGCCAGGCCGAATGGTCCAAGCCGGTGCGCGACGACTGGACGTCTGCCATCGCCGAGGCGGTCAACGAATCGACGCGTCCGCTCGTGCTCGTCGCCCATTCGCTCGGCGTCGCTGCGGCCGTCCAGGCGGTGCCGCAGTTCCGCAATCGGATCTCCGGCGCCTTCCTGGTGGCGCCGCCGGATGTCGGGAACGAGAGCATACGCCCCCGGCATCTGATGACCTTCGGCCCCTATCCGCGCGACCCGCTGCCGTTTCCGAGCGTCGTCATCGCCAGCCGCAACGATACCTTTTCGTCGCTGGACAGCGCGGAGGACATCGCCGCTGCCTGGGGCTCGCTGTTCATCGACGCCGGCGAATCGGGCCATATCAATGCCGAAAGCGGCCACGGTCCCTGGCCGGAAGGCCTTCTGACCTTCGGCAAGTTCATGTCGCGCCTGACCGTGGCGGCCTGACGCCGCGAACGGCGTCAGGCAAGGTGTCGATTCAGCCGGCCGCGGCCTTTGCCAGCGCGGCTGCACCGGCCGCCAGCACGCCGAAATCCGATCCGACGCAGGCCAGGCGGTAGCCGTAGCCGCGATAGCGCTGCACGTCCTGCGGGGTCGCCGCATAGATTGCCGCGATCTTGTCCGCGGAAGCCGCCGATGCCGCGATCTGCCGGATCGCCGACTCGGTCGTCTCGCTGCGCGGGTCGAGCGTGCCGTTGCCCGACAGGGCGATGGACAGGTCCGACGGCCCCACGAAGACGCCGTCCAGGCCGTCGATCGCCAAGATCTCCGGCAGGTTGTCCAGCGCAGCCGAGGTTTCGATCATCGCGAAGGCCAGCGTCTCGGTGCGGGCCTCTGGCACATAGGCATTCCGGTCGTCGTAACCGTGCAGCTGTGCTGCGCGTGTCGGCCCGTAGGAGCGCAGCCCCGTCGGCGGATACTTCACCACCGAGACGAAGGCGCGCGCATCCTCGGCGGTCTCGATCATCGGCATGATCAGGCCCGTCGCGCCGAAATCGAGGCAGCGGGCCGCCAGGGACCGATCCTCGATCGGCAGCCGCACCAGCGCCGGCCGGCCGAGCAGGACCGCCCGCTCGATGCCATCGCGCAGGGACGCCACGTCGAGGAGCCCGTGCTGGACGTCGAAGGTCGCGGCATCGAAATCGGCGCGCAGGAACGCTTCGTGCACGAGCGGCTCGGGAATGCCGAGCCACGACGACAGCACGAAGCCGCCGTCGCCGAGGCGGCTGCGAAGTCTGGGAAGCGCCATTCTATTCGGACTGGACTTGCTTCTCGGCCTCGCCGAGGAACTGGGCCATGCGCTGACGGATCTGGTGATCCGACTGCTCGACGCCCGCCGCGTCGAAATCCCTGCGGATCTTCTGGAACACGTCGTCGTCGCCCGGCATCAGGAAATCCGCCTTGATCACTTCCTGGGCGTAGGCATTGGCGTCGTCGCCGCTCTTGCCGAGCAGTCCCGCAGCCCACAAACCGAGCAGCTTGTTGCGCCGTGCCTCGATCCGGAAGCGGACCTCCTGGTCATGGGCATAGCGCGACTCGAAGTCCCGCTCGCGGTCGTTCAGCGACATGATCGTCCTCCTTGTCCGATGGCCGGGCAATCGCCTCGGCCTGGCTGATCCTTACTGGCTGGCGCCGGCTTTTTGAAGCCGCTTTCGGCTGTCGCCAGCCCCGTGTGACCTTGATATCTGCGCACAACCGTACGACTTGCCCCTCATGCCGGCAGTCGACGATTGTTAAGGTCGACCGTTTGGTCTAATGACCGGCATGATCGTCAGACGTCTTCGCACCGGGCCAGGGTCGGTGCCTCCACCACGATAGAGCTGCATAATGACACGTCGCCGCCGTATCTACGAAGGCAAGGGCAAGATCCTCTACGAGGGCCCCGAGCCCGGCACCCTGGTCCAGTTCTTCAAGGACGATGCCACCGCCTTCAATAAGAAGAAGCACGAAGTCGTCGACGGAAAGGGCGTCCTCAACAACCGCATTTCCGAATACATCTTCCTGCACCTGAACAAGATGGGCATTCCGACCCACTTCATTAAGCGGCTCAACATGCGTGAGCAGCTGATCAAGGAAGTCGAGATCATCCCGCTGGAAGTGGTGGTGCGCAACGTGGCGGCCGGTTCGCTGGCCAAGCGCCTCGGCATCGAGGAAGGCACGGTACTGCCGCGCTCGATCATCGAGTTCTACTACAAGGCCGACGCGCTCGATGACCCGCTGGTCTCCGAAGAGCACATCACGGCCTTCGGCTGGGCGAGCCCGCAGGAAATCGACGACATCATGGCGCTGGCCATCCGGGTCAACGACTTCCTCTCCGGCCTCTTCCTCGGCGTCGGCATCCAGCTCGTCGACTTCAAGATCGAGATGGGCCGGCTGTATGAGGGCGACATGATGCGGATCATCGTCGCCGACGAGATCTCGCCCGATTCGTGCCGGCTCTGGGACGTGCAGACCCAGGAGAAGCTCGACAAGGACCGGTTCCGCCGCGACATGGGCGGCCTCGTCGAAGCCTATCAGGAAGTCGCGCGTCGTCTCGGCATCATGAACGAGAACGAGCCGCCCCGCCCCTCGGGGCCGGTACTGGTCAAGTGAGGCGGCGCCGTGCCGTCAAGCAGCCGGTGCCGGCATTGAGACTGGTCTATTCCAAGGACAGGCGGATATCGTGATCAAGGCACGCATTGTCGTCACGCTGAAGAACGGCGTCCTCGACCCGCAGGGCAAGGCGATCGAGGGCGCGCTCGGCCATCTCGGCTTCGACGGCGTCGGATCGGTCCGCCAGGGCAAGGTGTTCGACGTCGAGATCGACGGCGAGGACCGCGCCGCGGCCGAGGCGTCGCTCGACGACATGTGCGCCAGATTGCTGGCCAATGCCGTCATCGAGAACTACACTGTGGAGATCGCGTAGGGGTTGTACCAGAGGGTATGATGACCGAGGTCACGAACGAACTGATGTTCGAGTTGATGAAAGGGTTTCATCAACGCTTCGACAAGCTGAATTTCCGGCTGTCCGAGGTGAAGGCAGAGCTGCAGTCGATCCGGAACCATGGTGTCGATGCAGAGCGACATCCACAACATCTACGGGATTCTCGACCGGAACGGCGATCGGCTGGAGCGCATCGAGCGGCGGCTCGAGCTTCGGGAATTGTCCGAACCGCCAAATCTCTACGATCCGCAAGCCTGAGTCGCCTGTCGCTTCGCCCCGGCGGCACCATCTTTGCCGAAGATGATGCCGCCGTTTCCATTTCCGGGCCTTGCCGGCCTCGCTCTCCAACTTTGCTGTGACGCCATGAAAACAGCCGTTCTCCTCCTTCCCGGTCTCAATCGCGATCGTGACATGATCGCCGCGCTGACATCGATCACCGGACAGGCTCCGCGCACGGTCTGGCAGACGGAGACGACGATCCCCGACGTGGACCTCATCGTCATCCCGGGCGGCTTTTCCTTCGGCGACTATCTGCGCTGCGGCGCCATCGCGGCCCGGTCGCCGGCGATGCGGGCCGTCGCCGATGCCGCGGCGCGCGGCGTGCCGGTGCTCGGCGTCTGCAACGGCTTCCAGATCCTCTGCGAGGCGGGGCTTCTGCCCGGCGCGCTGATGCGCAACAACACCCTGCGTTTCGTCTGCCGCGACGTGAAGCTGGAAGTGGTCACCGCGGCCACCCGCTTCACCCGCAACTACACGGACGGCCAGATCATCCGCTGCCCGGTCGCCCATCATGACGGCAATTATTTCGCCGACGAGGCGACGCTGGCGCGCCTCGATGGCGAGAACCGGATTGTCTTCCGCTATGCCGAGGGCACCAATCCGAACGGCGCCATTCGCGACATCGCCGGCATCGTCAACGATTCCGGCAATGTTCTAGGCATGATGCCGCATCCGGAAAATCTCATCGAGCCGGAACATGGCGGCACCGACGGCCGGGCGATCTTCGAGAGCGCCCTTGGCATGACGACGAGCCTGGCTGCGTGATCGGGTCCGCCCTGCGGTCCTTCGCGTCGCTTCTGGCGGCCCTTGCGCTTTCGGCGCTGCTGGGCGCCTGCGCCACGAAGCCGGGCCCTGCCACCAGCGCCGGCGCGGGTCAGGACACGGGTCTCGACCGCATGGAGCGCCTGACGCTCGCGGCCAATCGCTGCTGGTTCAAATCCGGCGACGCGGCGTTCGCACCCTACAGCCTCGCGCCGGAGCTATCCTCCTTCTCGGGCCGCCCGCGCTTTCTTCTGGTGCCCCGCGGCAAGCCGGAATCCCGGCCGCTGCTGGTCGTCGAAGGCCGCAAGGGCTCCACCGGAATCGACGTCTACGGGCCGCTGATGGGCGAGCCCGTCGCCGCCCGCATCTCCGCCGATCTGTCCCGCTGGCGCGCCGGCGCGGATGGCTGCACCGCCTGACATGGCGCGGCTGCAGACCATCGCGGCGGTGCTGGCGGGCTTCGGCCTCAGCGCCTGCCTGTCGGGAGAAACCGCATCGCGGGCCGAACGCGCACCCCAGGCCGTCTCGGCGACCTCCTCGGCCGGTTCGGCCCGCCCCGGCCCCGCCGAGATCGCCTATGCCGACGCCACGGCAGCCGGCATCTTTCGCCGCCGCCCTTCCGAGCGCTCGGCCGGCTTCCTGCCCGTCGCCGATCCGGGGGGCTACGGCCTCTGCCTGCGCTCGCCGGTCGCTGGGGGTGGCATGGACCACGCGCTGATCCTCTTCACCCGCCGCCTCGACGGCGACGCGATCTCGCAGGTGGACGACGACACGCTGGTGCTGCGCCGGCCCGCGGACACGGGGCCCTGCCGCTCGGATGGCATCGACTACCTCCCGGCCGGCACGCGCTAGCTCCTTTGCCAATCGGCGTCACAACAGTCGCGGCTGCCTACCAGCGCTGCTTGACCGGCTCGACCCGCGCGGCGGGATCGTCCTTGTAGCTGCGGATCGACTGCTCCAGCGCCGTGTATTCGCGGCAGCCATTCTCGAACGCCCCGTCGGAGAAGGTCAGCGCCACGCGCCGGCATTCGCCGCGGAGGCGGATGAGCAGGATACCGGCATCGCGCACCCGGCCGAGATCGAGATAGGCTTCACCGAGATAGGCCATGGCGCCGCGATGATGGGGATTGATCGACAGCGCCCGTCCATAGGCGTCGAGGGCGCGCTCGTGATTGCCGGATTTGCGCAGGGAATAGGCGAGCAGCGTCCAGGCATTGTCGTGATGCGGCCGCCGTGCCACGACCCTGGCGAACGCCGTGATGGCGGCCGGCCAGTTCTCGGCGTCGAAGGCTTCGACGCCGTCGGCATAGTCGGAATCGCCGGAGCGCACCTTGGGGCTCATCTCGCCGGAAAACACGGCGCCGGCCTCGGGCGGCAGGCCGGTCACGGTCGCAAGGCCGAGGAGCAGGTACCCGGCAAGCCTGCCAACTGCTCCGGTCGCCGTCTTCGCCATGGGGCTCTCCCTGCCTGCGCCGGTTGCCTCTGCCGGATGAGACCACCGATCGGGACGCCGCGAAACCGGCGCCGGGTGCGGCAGAGCGTCTCGCCGCGCCGGCGGCCCTGCCCAGCGCCTGAAGCCGGCGATCGCGGGACGGCGCCCAAGCCCCTTTGTGTGCGCCGCCGCAGGTGGTAACAGGCCCGCAGGACCTTGCCGGAACGTCGCCCCAGGACACGCCATGAACGCCGAGACCCCCATCACCCCGGAACTGATCGCCGCGCACGGGCTGAAGCCGGACGAGTACGACCGCGTCCTGGCGCTGATCGGCCGCGAGCCGACGCTGACCGAACTCGGCATCTTCTCGGCCATGTGGAACGAGCATTGCTCGTACAAATCCTCCAAGCGCTGGCTGCGGACCCTGCCGACCAAGGGCGAGCGCGTCATCCAGGGCCCCGGCGAGAATGCCGGCGTCGTCGATATCGGCGACGGGCTCTGCGTGGTCTTCAAGATGGAGAGCCACAACCACCCTTCCTATATCGAGCCCTACCAGGGCGCCGCGACCGGCGTCGGCGGCATCCTGCGCGATGTCTTCACCATGGGCGCCCGGCCGATCGCGGCCATGAACGCCCTGCGCTTCGGCGCGCCGGACCATCCGCGCACACGCCACATCGTGGCCGGCGTGGTCGCCGGCGTCGGCGGCTACGGCAATTCCTTCGGCGTGCCGACGGTCGGCGGCGAGGTCAATTTCCATCCCCGCTACAACGGCAATTGCCTGGTCAACGCCTTTGCGGCCGGTCTCGCGAGAACCGACGCGATCTTCTACTCCAGGGCCGAAGGCGTCGGCCTGCCGGTCGTCTATCTCGGCGCCAAGACGGGCCGCGACGGTGTCGGCGGCGCGACCATGGCCTCCGCCGAGTTCGACGACACGATCGAAGAGAAGCGCCCGACCGTGCAGGTCGGCGATCCCTTCACCGAGAAGTGCCTGCTGGAGGCCTGTCTGGAGCTCATGCAGACCGGCGCGGTCATCGCCATCCAGGACATGGGTGCGGCGGGCCTGACCTGCTCGGCCGTCGAGATGGGCGCCAAGGGTGATCTCGGCATCGAGCTCGATCTCGACCAGGTGCCGGTCCGCGAGGCAAAGATGACCGCCTACGAGATGATGCTGTCGGAAAGCCAGGAGCGCATGCTCATGGTGCTGCGCCCCGACAAGCGCGAGGAAGCCGAGGCGATCTTCGTCAAATGGGGCCTCGACTTCGCCATCGTCGGCCGCACCACCGACGATCTGCGCTTCCGCATCCTGTGGGAGGGCCGCGAGGTCGGCAATCTGCCGATCAAGGAGTTGGGCGACGAGGCGCCGGAATACGATCGCCCCTGGATCGAGCCGGTGCCCGCCGCGCCGATCGCTGCCGGAGAGATTGCCGAACCCGCCGATTACGGCGCCGCGCTCTTGACGCTGCTCGGCTCGCCGGATCTGTGCTCGCGGCGCTGGGTGTTCGAGCAGTACGACACGCTGATCCAGGGCAATTCGCTGCAGCGGCCGGGCGGCGACGCCGGCGTCGTGCGCGTCGACGGCCATCCGACCAAGGCGCTGGCCTTCTCCTCGGACGTGACGCCGCGCTATTGCGAGGCCGATCCCCTGCAGGGCGGCATGCAGGCGGTCGCCGAATGCTGGCGCAACCTGACCGCGGTCGGCGCCGAGCCGCTGGCGGCCACCGACAATCTCAATTTCGGCAATCCGGAAAAGCCGGAGCTGATGGGACAGTTCGTCAAGGCGGTCGAGGGCATCGGCAAGGCCTGCGAGGCCCTCGCCTTCCCGATCGTCTCGGGCAATGTCTCGCTCTACAACGAGACCCACGGCCAGGGCATCCTGCCCACCCCGACCATCGGCGGCGTCGGCCTGATCGAGGATCGCAGCCGCACCGCCACGATCGGCGGCATGCAGGATGGCGAGATCCTGATGCTGGTGGGCGCCGACGGCAGCCATCTGGGCGCCTCGATCTATCTGCGCGAGATCGCGGGCCGCGAGGCGGGCTCCCCACCCCCGGTCGACCTGGGCGCCGAGAAGCGCCATGGCGATTTCGTTCGCGGGCTCATCCGCGACGGCCGCGTCGCGGCCTGCCACGACCTCTCCGACGGCGGCCTGGCCATCGCCCTGGCGGAAATGTGCATAGCCTCGGGCCTAGGCGCCAGCCTGGATGCGGGCGACGGCGCCGGCCATGCGCGGCTCTTCGGCGAGGACCAGGCGCGCTACGTCGTGGCCCTCAAGGCGGGCGACGTGGCCGCGGTCGAGGCCGAGGCGGCCACGGCCGGCGTGCCCCTGCGCCGTCTGGGCACCGTCGAAGGCGACCGGCTGGTTGTCGCCGGGCGTCTCGACCTGCCGGTCGAGGATCTCACCATCGCCCACGAAACCTGGTTCCCGGCCTACATGTCCGGCGAGATCATCGAGCCCGCAGCCGCGGCCTGAGCGACACGGACACCGGCGTCCGCGATTGATCGCGGGCCGGGCCATCCCTATCATCCGGTTCGGTCGCGATCGCGACATCGGCCGAAGGAGACCCAGCACATGCCCATGAACGCCCGCGACATCGAGACGATGATCAAGGACGCCATCCCCGACGCCGACGTGACCATCCGCGACCTCGCCGGCGACGGCGATCATTACGCGGCCGAGATCGTCTCGGAGAGCTTTCGCGGCAAGTCGCGCGTACAGCAGCACCAGATGGTCTACAATGCGCTGCAGGGCAATATGGGCGGCGAACTGCACGCACTGGCCCTACAAACCAGCGCACCGAAGTAATATGTTGCGGCGACGCGCAAGAGGGCTCTGCCCGTTGCCGACGATCTCCCGGGCATGCAGCCCCCAGATACGGGCCGCTTGACCGACATCTCGGCGCACGAGCGCAACGAAATGGACGCACGGCAGGGGTGCTTCAGGCAGCTGCAGCAGTGTCCGCGAATCTGAGCAAAGGACCGAACGCCATGACCGCCATCAACGAGTGGATCGACAACGAAGTAAAGACCAACGACGTGGTGGTCTTCATGAAGGGCACACCGGCCTTCCCGCAGTGCGGCTTTTCCGGCCAGGTCGTGCAGATCCTCGACTATCTCGGCCTCGAATACAAAGGCGTGAACGTCCTGTCGACCGACGATCTGCGCCAGGGCATCAAGACCTACAGCGAGTGGCCGACCATCCCGCAGCTCTACGTGAAGGGCGAGTTCGTCGGCGGTTGCGACATCATCCGCGAGATGTTCCAGGCCGGCGAACTGCAGACCTTCCTCACTGAAAAGGGTGTCGCTACGACAGCGCCGGCGACCGCCAACGGCTGATAGCTCCGCGCGCCCGGTAACCCTGCGCGCCTGTCCAGTTCGGACCATCTCGGCGGCCCGTGCGTTCCATGCGTACGGGCCGCTTTCGGTTGACACATCGTCGCCATCCAGGAGCGGCCAGATTGCTAAGCTAAGCTTGCGATATTGTGCGGTGCGGAATACATCTGCGCGGGCTTACCCACGAGGCTGACCATGTCCGACGCGTCCCCCCACAGCGAAACGCGCGGGCTCCCCTATTGGGAGCTCGTCACCATGGTCGCCTGTCTGATGGCGCTCAACGCGGCGGCAATCGACATCTTCATCCCGTCCCTGCAGGAGATGGGTGCAGCCCTCGGCGTCGACGACCCGAACCAGCGGCAGCTTGTCATCACCGCCTATATCCTCGGCTTCGGTGGCGCGCAGATCGTCTACGGCACGCTGTCGGACCGCTTCGGGCGCCGGCCGATCCTGTTCTTCGGCCTGGCGGTCTACATCCTGGCGTCGATCGCGGCGATCTTCTCGCCGACCTTCGGCGTGCTCCTGGCTCTGCGCGCGGTCCAGGGAATCGGTGCGGCAGCGACTCGCGTCATTGCCATCTCCGTCGTGCGGGACTGCTTCGGTGGCCGCCGCATGGCCAGCGTCATGTCGCTGGTGATGATGGTGTTCATGGCGATCCCGGTGATCGCGCCGAATATCGGCCAGGCGATCATGCTGTTCGGATCCTGGCGCGAGGTGTTCGTCGCCATCGCCGTCTTCGGCCTGTTCGTGACGATCTGGTCCGCGATGCGGCTGCCGGAGACCCTTGCACCGGAAGACCGGCGCGAACTCACCTTCAAGCGCACCGCCGAGGCGTTCCGCATCGTCCTCACCAACCGCGTCGCCTTCGGCTACACGGTCTCGACCGCGCTGATCTTCGGCGTGCTGTTCGGCTTCATCAACCAGGCCGAGCAGATCTACACCGGGGTCTACGGCCTCGGGCCGATCTTCACCGTCGCCTTTTCGGCGACCGCGGTGTTCATGGCGGTGGCGTCCTTCGTGAACTCCCGGCTGGTCGAGCGGCTCGGCATGCGCCGGCTGTCGCACGGTGCGCTGATCGGCTTCCTGCTGGTTGCCGTGCTCCATTTCGCCGTCGCCTTCGCGATGGGCGGCGCGGCGCCGTTCTGGTTCTTCGTGGTCGCGATGACGATCAATTTCGGCCTGTTCGGCTTCATCGGCACGAACTTCAACGCGCTCGCCATGGATCCGCTCGGCCATGTCGCCGGCACCGCTTCCTCGGTGCTCGGCTTCATGCAGACCTTCGGCGGCGGCCTGTTCGGCGCGGCGATCGGCTATTTCTACGACGGCACGGTGCTGCCGATGCTAACCGGCTTCATCATCCTGTCGGTCTCGTCGCTGATCTGCGTGATCCTCGCCGAGGGCCGGCTGTTCGACGCCAAATACGATCCGCCCGGCGAACAGCCCGCCGCATCCAGGGCAGGCCCTGCCGAGTAGTCCGCCCGACGCCCGCATCGGTCACCCGCCGGCGGGCGAACTCCGTTCCTGGCTCCTGCAGCATCCCGCGGCCATATCCCGCGGGATGCGCGGCACGCTACTGCGGCAGCAGGCCGTCCCGCGCCGCGGTCCAGACGCTCGCGTCGCAGGCCGCAATGACCACGCCCTCCTTGTCGCGCGGCGTATAGGGCGAACCGTCCGGCTTGGCGACATGCCCGCCCGCCTCGGCCACGAGCAGGCAGCCGGCCAGATGATCCCAGGGCATCAGCTTGGAATAGACGTTGAAATGCGCGCCGCCGGAGGCCAGCAGCCGGTATTCATGGCCGGCGCAGCGATAATTGCCGGTGATCTTGATACCCGCGAGCCGCGGCAGCACCGCGGCCTTTTCGGCTGGCGCGAAATAGCTCGTGCTGATGCAGCCGATGGTCTCGGACAGCGCCACCGGCGCGGCGGTCTGCAGCCGGCGCTCCTCGCCCGATCGCGTCCGCTGGAACGCCCCGGCGCCTTTTTCGGCGATCATCACGTCGTCGCCGACCGGATCGTAGATGATGGCGCCGACGGTCTCGCCGCGAAGCACCACTGCCGCCATCACGGCAAACAGCGGCAGCCCGGCCGCGAAATTCGCCGTGCCGTCGACCGGGTCGACCACGATCGCCAGTTCCGCGTCGTCCAGGCGATGCAGCAGCGCCGGATCGGCGGCTACCGATTCCTCGCCGAGAAACAGCGCGTCGGGCGCAAGCTGCCGGCATTCGCGGGCTATCCACCGCTCCGCCGCCTCGTCCGCCTCGGTCACCAGGTCGGTCGCCGAGGTCTTCTGGCGGATGTCGGCGTCCGAGAGATTGCGGAACCGCGGCATGATCTCCGCCATCGCCGCCTCCCGCAGGATCAGGGCCAGGCCGTCGATGTCGATGGGTGCGGTCATGTCAGAAGCCTCAGGCTGGGGAGCGGTCGGTGGGCGAAGCGGGTGCCAGTCCGGCAAAGTCGAAGACCGACGCGTCGAGGAGATGGCCGGGCCGTACATTCGCCAGCGCGCGCAGCATCACCTGCTTGCGGCCCGGGAAGCGGCGCTCGAGATCGGCGATCATCTGCTTGGTGATGTTGCGCTGCAGGCCGTCCTGGCTGCCGCAGAGGTCGCAGGGAATGATCGGGAAGGCCATCGCCGCGGAGAATTTCGCAATGTCCTCCTCCACGGAGCGGATCAGCGGCCGCAGCACCATCAGGTCGCCCTCGTTGTTGAGGAGCTTGGCCGGCATCGCCGACAGCCGCCCGCCATGGAAGAGGTTCATGAAGAAGGTCTCCAGGCAGTCGTCGGCATGGTGGCCGAGGACCAGCGCCTCGCAGCCCTCCTCGCGGGCGATGCGGTAGAGATTGCCGCGCCGAAGGCGCGAGCAGAGCGCGCAATAGGTGGAGCCGGACGGCACCTTCTCGGTCACCACCGAATAGGTGTCACGATATTCGATCCGGTGCGCGATGTCGTAGCGCGTCAGGAAGTCGGGCAGGACGTGCCTGGGAAAGTTCGGCTGCCCCTGGTCGAGATTGCAGGCCAGGAGATCGACCGGCAGCAGGCCGCGGAACTTCAGATCCGACAGGAGCGCCAGCAGCGCATAGGAATCCTTGCCGCCCGAAATGCCCACCAGCCAGCGTGCGCCCGGCCGCGCCATGGCGTGGGCCTCGATGGTCTCGCGCATCTCGCGCAGCAGCCGCTTGCGCAGCTTCTTGAAGGTCACCGACGACGGGCAGTCGCGAAACAGCGGGTGCGCCTGACCGGCGCCGTCGTCCAGCGCCTGACTCTCTGCCGCGTCCGCGCGCGTGGTCTCCAGATCGAGCATCCCGGCCTCCGTCGTCACGGGTTTCGTCTACAGCATCGGCGGGGGGATCGGGACCGCTTTCCGTCCAGCACGATGCGGAGAATTCGGCAGATCAGTCCGCCCAAAGCAAAAGGCCGCCCAATGGACGGCCTTTCGCAGATCTCGCAGGCGCCGAAGAATCAGCGCGAATAGAACTCGACCACCAGGTTCGGTTCCATCTGTACCGGATACGGCACGTCGTGGAGGCCCGGAACGCGCTGGTAGGTCGCGACCATCTTCTGGTGATCGACCTCGACATATTCCGGCACGTCGCGCTCGGCGAGCTGCACCGATTCCAGGACGATCGTCAGCTGCTTGGACTTCGGACGAACCTCGATCACGTCGCCTGCCTTGCAGATGTACGACTGGATGTTGGTGCGCACGCCGTTGACGTTGACATGGCCGTGGTTGACGAACTGACGGGCCGCGAAGATCGTCGGCACGAATTTCGCACGATACACGACAGCGTCGAGCCGGCTCTCAAGCAGACCGATCAGGTTCTCCGAGGTGTCGCCCTTGCGGCGCGCAGCCTCTTCGTAGGTCTTGCGGAACTGCTTCTCGGAGACGTCGCCGTAATAGCCCTTGAGCTTCTGCTTGGCGCGCAGCTGCACGCCGAAATCGGAAACCTTGCCCTTGCGGCGCTGGCCATGCTGGCCCGGGCCGTACTGGCGCCGGTTCACCGGGGACTTCGGACGTCCCCAGATGTTTTCGCCCATGCGGCGATCGATCTTGTACTTCGCTGATGCGCGCTTGCTCATCGCATTTCCTTCAACAAAACGAGGCCCCGCGGACAATCCGAGGACCTTCTGAGGAAACGCGCCCTCCTCTGCCCGCTGTTGCGGACTGACAGGACGACATGGGCACTAGGCGATGTCGTCCACGGGACACGTCAAAAACCGGCTGGAACGGGTCCAACCGGCTGGGCTGTTCCATACGGAAGCGACCGGCGGGTGTCAACCGGCCGCGATCCGGTCAGTACTTCGCGATCACCCAGATCGCATGGATGATGCCGGGGATGTAGCCGAACAGCGTCAGAAGGATGTTGATGAAGAAATGCTTGCTGAAACCGACCTGCATGAACACACCGACGGGCGGCAGGATGATTGCGAGAATGATGCGGATGATGTCCATGAGCGGTTCGGTCCTTTTCGTAAGATAGCGTTCTGATGTGTTGGTATCTGCAACGTGCCGTCCCCCGGCATGTTCCAACCACCCTTCGCCGGTGCACTGATGGACGCCGCCCGGACGGCTTGCTCTTTTGCCCGCGCGATGGCCCCCATCTGATCCTGCCGCAACGTAAAGAGGGAAGTGCATGCGACGGACGATGCTGGCCTTGCCGTTGATCGTGGGGGCCGGATTGCTCCTCAATTCCTGCGCCACCCTGTCGGAGGAGGAGTGCGTGACCAGCAACTGGCGCACGCTCGGGGAATCGGATGGGGCAAGCGGCCGACCGGACTATTTCGTCGCCGAACATCAGGCTGCCTGCTCTAGGCACGGCATCGCCCCGGATGTCGGCGCATGGCGCGCCGGCTGGCAGGACGGCATCGCCACCTTCTGCACGCCGGAGAACGGCGCCCGCCTCGGCGCCGAGGGACGCTCCTACCAGAATTCCTGCCCGCTCGATCTCAAGGACGGCTTCGAGCGGCCTTACCGTGCGTACAAGCGCGTCCACGACGCCGAACAGCGGGTCGGAGATCTGCGCGGCCGCATCGACCGCATGCGCGACGAGATCGAGGACGAGAAGAAGGAACGCGAGAAGCGGCGCGAGCTTCGCCGCCTGCGCGACGATCTCTGGAAGGCCGAGGGCAATCTGCGCCGGGCCGAAAACGATCTGCTGATCGAGCGCTTCGCACGGGCGGCGGGCTAGCGCATCGGCCCGAAGACCGGATGAGGTTATCGCGCCGCACGCGGCGGAGTTCGATCCGTCGGAGCGTTCTTCCTGCGTTCTCCCCGGCGCAGGGCGCTCTAGGAACTGCCGTCCGTCACGTCGAGGCCGAAGCCGCGCACCAGCCGGCGCATCTGGTAGCCAGGTGCGCCGCCGGTGAAATGCGCGCGGTCGAAGCCTTCCGGCAGGTCGCCCGCTTCCGGCCGGCACAGCGAGCGGGCCCGGCGGGCGATCGCTTCGGCCGGGTCCAGCCAGTCGACGGGCCAGGGCGCCAGCCGGCGGAAATGATTGGCGATCAGCGGATAATGGGTGCAGGCGAGAACCACGATGTCGGTCCGCCGGTCACCCGCCGCGACGAAGCAGGGCGCGATCTCCGCGGCGATGGCATCGTCGAGTTCCTGCCCGCCGCATGCGCCTATATCGAGGAGCGAGCGTTCGGCCAGCGTCGCGAGCGCCGGCGATCCCACCAGCCGCACCTCGCAATGGGTGGCGAAGGCCTCGACGAGGTCGCGCGTATAGACCCGTCGCACCGTGCCCGGCGTCGCCAGCACGCTGACCAGGCCCGAGCGGGTACGCTCGGTGGCCGGCTTGATGGCCGGCACCGTTCCGACGAAGGGGATGTCGAAGCGGGCGCGCAATTGCGGCAGCACCAGCGTCGAGGCCGTGTTGCAGGCGATGACCGCAAGGCTCGGCGCATAGGTACCGATGAGGTCCTCGAACAGGCCGAGGATGCGTGCGACCAGCGGCTCCTCCTCCCAGTCGCCATAGGGAAAGCCTGCATCGTCGGCGACGTAGATGAAGCGCCGGTCCGGCATCGCCGTCCGCAATTCGCGCAGCACGGTCAGCCCGCCGATACCCGAATCGAAGACGAGGATCGGTGCGCTCACAGCGCCGACTTTCCGGTCCGCTCGGCCCCGTCCTGCAGCCCGTCGTCCTGGGGCGTCTCGTCCTCGTGAGCGCCGGACGGCGTGACGGAGCCGCCGTCCTCCGCCGCCCCGTTCGCCGGCGCCAGCCCACCCTTGGCGATGACATAGTCGAAGGAGCGGATGACGCCGCGCATCGTGCGCACTTCCGGCTCGGAGAAGCCGGCCTTGGTCAGCATGGTCCGCAGCTTCTGGGTCAGCGCCTCGCGCTTGTGCTCGGGATGAAAATAGCCGTTCCGGTCGAGCGAGGCTTCCAGATGCGCCAGCAGCCGGTGCAGATCCTCCTTGCGTGCCGGCGGCACCTCGGGCGCAGAGAAGCGCGGCCGGGTCACGTCGGCCGAGCCGGCCATGCGCCAGGCATAGCTCATCAACAGCACCGCCTGGGCGATGTTCAGGGAGGCGAATTGCGGGTCCACCGGGAAGGTCACGATCTCGTCGGCCAGGCCGACTTCCTCGTTCGACAGGCCGAAACGTTCGCGGCCGAACAGGATGCCCGCCGGCTGGCCCGCCCCGATCCGCGCCCGCAGGCTGGCCGCGGCCGATTCCGGCTCGCGCACCGGCTTGAAGCTGTCGCGCGCCCGCGCCGTCGTGGCATAGACGAAGGTCAGGTCGGCAACCGCCGCCTCGACGCTGTCATAGAGCCGGGCGCGGTCGATGACGTGGTCGGCGCGCGAGGCCGCTGCCACGGCGCGCTCGTTCGGCCAGCCGTCGCGCGGGCTGACCAGCCGCAGGTCGGACAGCCCGAAATTGGCCATGGCCCGCGCCACCATGCCGATATTCTCGCCAAGCTGCGGCTCGACGAGGACGATGGCGGGCCCGGTCTCGGGCAAACTTGTGGAGGACTGGTTTTCCGGCACGCTGGGACTTCCGCTGTTTCAGCCCGCTGATACCGCGTCGTGCGTGCCGCGCCAAGCCGGCCTTGCGGCGCCCGGCTCCACCGGCAGCGCTCAGGGCGTCGCGCCGTCCACCGCCTGCCACGCGACGCGGCGCTCCCTTTCGGGGTCCGGCACGACCCGGTCTCCCCGCCCGGCGAAGATCATCGTCTCCCGCGTCTCGGGCCGATAGGCCGGCCATGCCTCGCCCGGCCGTCCGCCATTGACGAAGGCCATCCAGTGGTCGCGCATCCGTTCCGACAGCCGCAGGCGGGGCGGATCGGGCAGAACGCCGAGATAGACGCTGCGGAACGGCTTGAGGAAATCCTCGAAGAGCAGCGGCAGATCGACCGAATGGGTGGCGCCAAGCCGCGACAACAGCCCCTTTGCCTCCCAGTCGAGCCGGTACATGAAGGTCGGCACGCGCTGCGAATGGTCGTCGGCCTGGTGGATAGCCGCCATGCGGAAGAGCAGGTCGGTGCCGAATGCGATCCGTCCCGCCCTCCCGCGCGAATAGAGCGCGGCGATCCGCGCCGCGGCCACCTCCCCCGCCACCTCGCCCACCCAGCGCCGCAGGGACGCCATGTCGCTGTCGATCTTCAAGATCGGCAATTCGCTGAAGAAGGAGAACTCGTCGCGGTTCGTGCCGATCAGCAACGGCACCGGGATCATCGCCCGGTAGAGCGCCGGCAGCGGACCGTCCGGCAGTTCGCCGCAATCGAAGTGCGGGCGCGAGGGAATGCCGGGGAACTCGGCGGTGACCTTGCGCGAGGCAAGGCCGAAGGCCTGCGGCGCCAGGCGGAACAGCCGTTCGCGATCGGGCCGCGCGCCCAGCGCATCCAGCGTGCGTTCGCCGATCTCCATCGCCCGCTCGCGCGGATAGAACAGGTTGAGCCCGCCGGACTGGGCGATCGCCTGGCCGAACAGCCCGTGCGATCCCGGCGCCGCCATGTGGAAGGCGACCGACGCGGCCCCGGCGGATTCGCCGGCGATCGTCACCCTCTCCGGGTCCCCGCCGAAGGCGGCGATGTTGTCGCGCACCCATTGCAGCGCCAGCCGCTGGTCGAGAAGTCCGGCATTGTTGGCGAACCGCTCGTCGCCGGGAAACAGCTCGGCAAAGCCGTTGAAACCGAAGAAGCCCAGCCGGTAATTCAGCGTCACCACCACCGCGTCGCCGCGGCGTGCGAGATCACCGCCGGGATATTGCGAACCCGAGCCGATGATGAAGCCGCCGCCATGGAGGAACACCAGGACGGCACGCGCGCCGCCCGTGTCCGGCGTCCAGACATGCAGGTTCAGGCAGTCCTCGCTGAAGGAGCGGTTCAGGCCGGCAAAGGTGGCGAAGGGCTCGACCAGCGCCCGCCGCTGCGGCGCGGCCGGGCCGTAGGAATCGGCCTCGAAGGTCGCCTTGAAGGGCCTGGCGGGATCCGGCGCGGCAAAGCGCAGGCGGCCCAGCGGCGGCTCGGCATAGGGAATGCCGAGGAAGCTCGCGATGCCGCCGACGCGTTGGCCGCGCACCCGGCCGCAGGGCGCTTCGACGACGACGGATTCTGCCATGCTCGAACTCCTGTGGGGGGCGACGGCAGGCCGGCCCGCCCGCCGGTTCCGTGCCGCGGCCCATGCTTTGCGTCCACTGATACGGGTGTTATAGGGCGCCGTGAGTTTCCGGGCGTGACACGACGTCCTGCATTGGTGCGGCCGCCCGAGGCCGCGTTTTTTCATTCTTCAGGGGAAGACAGAGATGGCGAAGATCAAGGTCGACAATCCGGTTGTGGAACTCGACGGCGACGAGATGACCCGGATCATCTGGCATTTCATCAAGGACAAGCTGATCCACCCCTATCTCGACATCGACCTGGAATATTACGACCTCGGGATGGAGAACCGCGACGCCACCGACGACCAGGTGACGATCGACGCCGCCAACGCCATCAAGAAGCACGGCGTCGGCGTCAAATGTGCGACGATCACGCCCGACGAGGCCCGGGTCGAGGAATTCGGCCTGAAGAAGATGTGGCGGTCGCCCAACGGCACGATCCGCAACATCCTGGGTGGCGTCATCTTCCGCGAGCCGATCATCGCCAAGAACGTGCCGCGCCTGGTGCCCGGCTGGACCAAGCCGGTGATCGTCGGCCGCCACGCCTATGGCGACCAGTACCGCGCCACCGACTTCAAGTTCCCCGGCAAGGGCAAGCTGTCGATCAAGTTTGTAGGCGAGGATGGCGAGACCATCGAGCACGAGGTGTTCGACGCCCCCGCCGCCGGCATCGCCATGGCGATGTACAATCTCGACGAGTCGATCCGCGATTTCGCCCGCGCCTCGCTGAACTACGGCCTGCAGCGCGGCTATCCGGTCTATCTGTCGACCAAGAACACCATCCTCAAGGTCTATGACGGCCGCTTCAAGGACATCTTCCAGGAGGTGTACGAGGCCGAGTTCGAGGCCAAGTTCAAGGCCGCGAAGATCACCTACGAGCACCGCCTGATCGACGACATGGTGGCCTCCAACCTGAAATGGTCGGGCGGCTATGTCTGGGCCTGCAAGAACTACGACGGCGACGTTCAGTCCGACACCGTCGCCCAGGGCTTCGGCTCGCTCGGCCTGATGACCTCGGTGCTGATGACCCCGGACGGCCAGACGGTCGAGGCCGAGGCCGCCCACGGCACCGTCACCCGCCACTATCGCCAGCATCAGCGGGGCGAGCAGACCTCGACCAATTCGATCGCCTCGATCTTCGCCTGGACCCGCGGCCTCGCGCACCGCGCCAAGCTCGACGACAACAAGGCCCTGGCCGACTTCGCCGCGACGCTGGAGAAGGTCTGCGTGTCGACCGTCGAGAGCGGCTTCATGACCAAGGATCTGGCGCTGCTGATCGGCCCGGACCAGCCGTGGCTGTCGACCACGGGCTTCCTCGACAAGGTCGACGAGAACCTGCAGAAGGCCATGGCCTGATCACCGGCTACGGATGAGATGACGACGCGCCCGGCCTCACCGCCGGGCGTTTTCGTATGGGCGTCGTGCGGCATGGACACCGGTTCCGATATTCGGCCGCATGACGCGCCGGGGACGACGGATGGGCGCAACGCTGTGACGCGGCCGCACGCGCCCTCCGACCGCAAAAAGGGGCGCCGCAGCGCCCCTTGAACAATCCGAAGATGCGTGACCGGTCAGGCCGCGGCAGCCTCGAGTGCGGCTTCCACCGCCGCGACCGCCGCATCGGCCTTGTCGGCGTCGGGACCGCCCGCCTGGGCCATGTCGGGGCGCCCGCCGCCGCCCTTGCCGCCGATCGCCGCGCTGGCCTCGCGCACCAGCGACACCGCGTCGAAGCGCTGGGTCAGGTCCGGCGTGACGCCGACGACGACGCTGGCCTTGCCCGCATCCACGCTAACGAAGGCAACGACGCCGGAGCCCATCTGCGCCTTGGCCTCGTCCACCAGGCCCTTGAGATCCTTGCCGGCGACCCCGTTCAGCACCCGGCCGATGAAGCCGACGCCGGCAACCGTCCTGGCCGCGGACCCGCCGTCGCCGCTCGCGCCGTCACCGGCCAGGGCCAGCCGCTTGCGCGCCTCGGTCAGTTCTCGCTCGAGCCGGCGCCGCTCCTCGACCACCGCTTCCAGGCGGACCGGCGCATCGGCCGGCGACACCTTGAGGATCGCCGCCATCTGGCGGACCCGGGCATCCTGCGCGAGCAGGTAGTCCCGTGCCGCCTGCCCCGTCAGCGCCTCCACGCGGCGCACGCCGGCGCCCACCGCGCTCTCGCCGAGAATATGCACCAGTCCGATGTCGCCGGTCGCGGTCACATGGGTGCCGCCGCACAGTTCGATCGAGAAGATCTTGCCGGCCTTCTCGCCCTCCTCGGCCGTGCCCATCGACACGACGCGCACCTCGTCCCCGTATTTCTCGCCGAACAGCGCCATGGCGCCCGAGGCGATCGCGTCGTCGACGGCCATCAGCCGCGTCTCGACCGGCGCGTTCTGCAGGACGATGCCGTTGGCCAGCCGCTCGACCTCCGCCAGTTCGCCGGCCTCGATGGGCTTGGGATGGGAGAAGTCGAAACGCAGCCGGTCCGGCGCCACCATCGAGCCCTTCTGCGCCACGTGGGTGCCGAGGATCTCGCGCAGGCCCTCATGCAGCAGATGCGTCGCCGAATGGTTGGCGCGGATCTTGGTGCGGCGGCCATGGTCGACGACCAGATCGAGCGCCATGCCCGGCTTGATGGTGCCGGACCGGACCTTGCCGCGATGCACGAACAGGCCGCCGGCAAATTTCTGCGTGTCCGAGATCACGATCTCGACGCCGTCGCCGCGCATCACCCCGGTATCGCCGAGCTGGCCGCCGGATTCGCCGTAGAACGGCGTCTGGTTGAGGACGACCGCCACCTCGTCCCCGGCACCGGCCGCGGGGACCTCTGCGCCGTTGCGTACCACGGCGAGCACCGAGCCCTCGGCCTGCTCGGTGTCGTAGCCGAGGAATTCCGTCGCGCCGACGCGCTCGCGGATCGGGAACCAGACGGTCTCGGTGGCCGATTCGCCGGATCCGGCCCAGCTCTTGCGGGCCTCGGCCTTCTGCCGCTCCATGGCGGTGTTGAAGGCGTCGAGATCGACCGCGATGCCGCGCTGGCGCAGGGCATCCTGGGTCAGGTCGAGCGGAAAGCCGTAGGTGTCGTAGAGCTTGAAGGCGGTCTCGCCGGACAGCTTGGCCCCCACCTCCATGCCTTCTGTCGCGTCGGTCAGCAGCGACAGGCCGCGATCGAGGGTCTGCAGGAAGCGGCGCTCCTCCAGCTTCAGCGTCTCGGAGATCAGCGCCTCGGCGCGCACCAGTTCGGGATAGGCCCGGCCCATCTCGGCGACCAGCGTCGGCAGCATCCTGTAGAGCACCGGCTCGCGCGCGCCGAGCATCTTGGCATGGCGCATGGCGCGCCGCATGATGCGCCGCAGGACATAGCCCCGACCTTCGTTGGACGGCAGCACGCCATCGGCGATCAGGAAGGCTGTCGAGCGCAAATGATCGGCAATGACCCGGTGGCTAGCGATGCTGTCGCCCTCGGCGCGCGAGCCGATCGTCGCCTCGACCGTGGCGATCAGCGCCTTGAACAGGTCGATGTCGTAATTGTCGTGGACGCCCTGCAGGATCGCGGCGATGCGCTCCAGCCCCATGCCCGTGTCGATCGAGGGGCGCGGCAGTTCCACCCGCTCGTCGGCGCCGAGCTGCTCGAACTGCATGAAGACGAGGTTCCAGATCTCGATGAAGCGGTCGCCATCCTCGTCCGGGCTGCCGGGAGGGCCGCCTGGAATGCCCTCGCCATGGTCGAAGAAGATCTCCGAGCACGGCCCGCACGGACCGGTCTCGCCCATCGCCCAGAAATTGTCGGAGGTGGAGATGCGGATGATGCGGTCGTCGGACAGCCCGGCGATCTTGCGCCACAGCCCCGCCGCCTCCTCGTCCTCGGAATAGACCGTAACCAGCAGCCGGTCGGCCGGCAGCGCGAATTCCTTGGTGATCAGGTTCCAGGCGAGCTCGATCGCCCGGTCCTTGAAATAATCGCCGAAGGAGAAATTCCCCAGCATCTCGAAGAAGGTGTGGTGCCGGGCGGTGTAGCCGACATTGTCGAGATCGTTGTGCTTGCCGCCGGCGCGTACGCATTTCTGCGACGTGGCGGCGCGCTGATAGGGCCGCGTCTCGACGCCGGTGAAGACGTTCTTGAACTGCACCATGCCCGCATTGGTGAACATCAATGTCGGGTCGTTGCGCGGGACGAGCGGCGACGAGGCCACCCGCTCGTGATCGTTCTTCGCGAAATAATCGAGGAACGCGGACCGGATTTCGTTGACGCCACTCATGGATGCGACCTTCGGAACACCTGCGGGGAAGTGCCCTCGGCCGCGGCGCGCACGTCGCCAGCCTCGAGCAAAGGCGCGTTGTACAGAGGCCCGCACCGCGTGTCCATCAGACCCGCGGGGCCGCGCGGCACGCCATCAGGCGGGCTGCCGCGCGGATCGTTCGAAACGGCTTCCGCGATCAGTCGTCGGACGCGTCGCCCGGACCGGTATCGTCGAGCAGCTGCTCGGCCAGGAGCCCGGCATTCTGCCGGATCAGCATCTCGATCTCGTCGGCGATGGCGGGATTGTCGCGCAGGAACGCCTTGGAGTTCTCGCGCCCCTGCCCCAGCCGCTGGCTGTTGTAGGAGAACCAGGCGCCCGACTTCTCGACGATGCCGGACTTCACGCCCAGATCGACCAGTTCGCCGGTCTTGGAGACGCCTTCGCCATACATGATGTCGAATTCGACCTGCTTGAACGGCGGCGCCAGCTTGTTCTTGACCACCTTCACCTTGGTCTGGTTGCCGGTGACCTCGTCGCGATCCTTGATCGCGCCGATGCGGCGGATGTCGAGGCGCACGGACGCGTAGAACTTCAGCGCGTTGCCGCCCGTCGTCGTCTCGGGCGAGCCGAACATGACGCCGATCTTCATGCGGATCTGGTTGATGAAGATGACCATGCACTTGGAGCGCGAGATCGAGCCGGTCAGCTTGCGCAGCGCCTGGCTCATCAGCCGGGCTTGCATGCCGGGCAGCGAATCGCCCATCTCGCCCTCGATCTCGGCGCGCGGCGTCAGCGCGGCGACCGAATCGACCACCAGCACGTCGATCGCGCCGGAGCGCACCAGCGTATCGGTGATCTCCAGGGCCTGCTCGCCGGTATCGGGCTGCGAGATGAGGAGATTCTCCAGATCGACCCCCAGCTTGCGGGCATAGACCGGGTCGAGCGCGTGCTCGGCGTCGACGAAGGCGCAGATGCCGCCCTTCTTCTGGGCTTCGGCGATGGTGTGCAGCGCCAGGGTCGTCTTGCCCGAGCTTTCCGGGCCGTAGATCTCGATGACGCGGCCCTTGGGCAGGCCACCGACGCCAAGCGCGATGTCCAGGCCCAGCGAGCCGGTGGAAACGGTCTCGATCTCGACGATCTTTTCGTTCTCGCCGAGCCGCATGATAGAGCCTTTGCCGAAGGCCCTTTCGATCTGGGACAGCGCGGCGTCGAGCGCCTTGTTCTTGTCCAACGAATTATCCTCGACAAGCCTGAGTGAGTTCTGTGCCATGGGAGACGAGACCTTATTCCACGCGTTGGACGGGGGTGCAATGACAAGGTGTGCTGACATCATGTACCGGATTTGTTCTCAATCGGCAAGGCCATGATCCCGGTTTGTTCCGATTCGCACGCGATCCCCGTCCGCGCCATCCGCGGCCACTTGCCTAACATTTGATGAAGAGCCCGCTCATGTTCTCCACCGGCCCCAGAATCTATGCCGCCGGCGCCGCACACATCGACCGGCGGGCAATTTCGGACTCGCCCTATGTGCCGCGCGCCTCCAACCCCGGACGGCTGGTCGACTGCCCGGGCGGCTCCGCCTTCAACGCCGTGCAGGCGATGGTCCAGGCCGGCGCCGGCGTCAGCCTGCACAGCGCCCGGGGCGGCGATCCAGACGGGCGCCGGGTCACCGAGGCGATCCTCGCCCTCGGTGTCACGGACCTGTCGGTGACATGGCTCGACCGCACCACCCCGACCTATACGGCCGTCCTCGACGACAAGGGCGAGCTCGTCGCCGGAATCGCCGACATGGCGCTCTACGATCTCATGGTGCCGCGCCTGTTCACCAGAAGTGCGGTGCGCACCGCCATTGCCAGGGCCGACGGCATCCTCGTCGACGCCAATCTGCCGGCCGCGTCGATCGCCGCAGTCACGGGCCAGGCGGCGGGCAAGCCGGTGGCGGCCATCGGCGTGTCGCCGGCCAAGATCGGCCGCCTGCAGGATTCGCTCGGCGGGATCACGGCGCTGTTCCTGTCCTATGCCGAGGCTGCCAGCCTGGTCGAGGCGACCATCGGCACCAGCCCGCAACTGATCGCCGAGCTCCTGTCGGAACTGGGCGTCCAGCGTGCCGTGGTGACCGATGGCCCGCGCGAGGCGATGATCCTCGACGGGCAGACCGTGCTTCTGCAGCAGCCGCCCACCGTCGTGCCGAAGGACATCACGGGGGCCGGCGACAATCTGGCCGGCACCGCCTTTGCCATGCTGTGCGCCGGCACCCCCTTTCTCGACGCGGTGCGCGCCGGCATCGTCGCCGCCTCGCTGCGGATCTCCTCCGAGCCGACCTTGCTCGAGGAACTCGCGCACAGGATCGCCGAGGGCGTCGCCGCGCTGCACGAACCCCGCCGGCCGGAGACCGCGTCATGAGCCCCGCTGCGCCCTTCACCCCCTCCGCCGACGTCGCCGCCGCGCTTGCCGCCGGTGCCCCCATCGTTGCGCTGGAGTCGACCATCATCACCCATGGCATGCCCTATCCGCGCAACCTCGCCATGGCCGAGCGCGTCGAAGCGATCGTCCGCGAGGAAGGCGCCGTGCCGGCGACCATAGCGGTCACGGATGGCTGCCTGCGGATCGGGCTCGACCGGGACGAACTGACGGCGCTGGCTACGGCGCGCGATGTGCTGAAGCTGTCGCGCGCCGACCTCGCCTTTGCCGTCGCCACCGGGCGTACCGGCGCGACCACGGTCGCCGCCACGATGATTGCCGCCGCGCTGGCCGGCATCGGCGTCTTTGCCACCGGCGGCATTGGCGGCGTCCATCGCGGTGCCGAGACGAGCTTCGACGTGTCGGCGGATCTGGAGGAACTGGCGCGCACGCCGGTGATCGTCGTCTGCGCCGGTGCGAAAGCGATTCTCGACCTGCAGAAGACGCTGGAAGTGCTTGAGACCAGGGGCGTTCCGGTCGTCGGCCATGGCACCGACGAGCTGCCGGCCTTCTGGTCGCGCAGCTCCGGGCTGCCGGTGCCGCTGCGCCTCGACAGCCCGGCCGAGATCGCCGGCTTCCAGGCCGCGCGCAAGCGGCTGGGCATCGGCGGCGGCATGCTGGTCGTCAATCCGCTGGACGCGGCCCATGCCATCCCCCGCGCCAGGGTGGACGACTGGATCACGGCGGCCCTGTCGGATGCGGAGGCCGCGGGCATTGCCGGAAAGGCGGTCACGCCCTTCCTGCTGGCCCGCATCTTCGAGCTCAGCGACGGCCGCTCGCTGGAGGCCAACATCGCGCTGGTCGAGGCGAATGCCCGGCTCGCCGCCCGGATCGCGGTCGCCCGCCACCGCTGACGCGTCCGGGCCAACGCTTTTATTCGTCGAGCATGTTCTTGACCGCCACCGCCAGCTCGCGCAGCGAGAAGGGCTTGGCGAGGAAGCCGAATTTCTCGCCCTCAGGCAGGTTCTTGGCGAAGGCGTCCTCGGCATAGCCGGAAACGAAGATGAATTTCAGCTCCGGCCGCTTCTTGCGCATTTCGCGCAGCAGCGTCGGGCCGTCCATCTCGGGCATCACCACGTCGGAGACGACGAGTTCGATCTGCCCGTCCAGTTCCTCCATCACCTCCAGCGCCTCGATGCCGGAGGCCGCCTCGTGGACGTCGTAGCCCCGCATCTTCAGGGCGCGGACATTGCCGGCCCGCACATGGTCCTCGTCCTCGACGAGCAGGATCGAGGCGGTGCCCGACAGATCGACCTTGGCGTTGACGGTCACCGCGCTGGTGTCGCTCTTGGACGCGGTCACCTGTGCCGGGATATGCCGCGGCAGGAAGATGCGGAAGGTCGTGCCCTCGCCCGGCCGGGTGTCGACGAAGATGAAGCCGCCGGACTGCTTGACGATGCCATAGACCATCGACAGGCCGAGGCCGGTGCCCTTGCCGATGTCCTTGGTGGTGAAGAACGGCTCGAAGATCCGCTCGGCCACCTCCGCCGGCATGCCCGTGCCGGTGTCGGAAATCTCGGCCAGCACGTAGTCGCCCTCGGTCATCTCCGCATATCCGAAGCCGGCGACCTCCGCCGCCACCACGTTGCGGGTCGAGATGGTGATGGTGCCGCCGTCGGGCATCGCGTCCCGGGCGTTCTGCACCAGATTGGTGATCACCTGCTCGAACTGGCCGATATCGGCCATGACCGGCCACAGGTCGCGGGCGTGATGGCGCTCCAGCTTGGCATGGTCGCCGCTGACCCGCTTCAGCAGCAGATGCATGTCGGCGACCACGTCGGTCAGGTTGAGCATCTTCGGCCGCATCGTCTGCCGGCGCGAATAGGCCAGCAGCTGGCGGACCAGCGAGGCGGCGCGGTTGGCGCTCTGCTTGATCAGCAGCAGGTCCTGGAAGGAGGGATCGCCGGTGCGGTGGTTGAGCAGCAGGAAGTCGACCGAGGCGGTGATGATCGTCAGGACATTGTTGAAATCGTGGGCGATGCCGCCGGCCAGATTGCCGATCGCCTGCATCTTCTGGCTCTTGGCGAACTGATCCTCCAGCGCCCGCTGCTCGGTCGTGTCGACGCCGTAGAGAATGACCACCTCGTCCGCGTCCGGTCCCGAATTCGGGATCGGGCTGACATAGAAGCGCACCGAGCGGGGCCGCTCGCCCTCGATCTCGGCGTCGACCGGCGGCACGCCCGCCTGCCCTTCCATCGCCGCGCCGAGCGCCTGGTGGAAGCCGTCGCGCCCGGCCGCCAGGATGCTGGACTCGATCGCGGCGGTGCCGTTGGCCGCATCGTTGCCGAAGATCTGCCGGAACACCGCATTGGACCTCACCGCGCGGCCCTGCCGGTCGAGCACGGCGATCGCCATGGGCGAGGAATTGAAGAAGCGGGTGAAGCGCGCCTCGGCGACCTCGACCGGGCTCGCGGCATGGTTGTCGCCGCTGCGGTTGAGGACCAGCGTGCGCATCGTCCCGGGCGCGGCCACATCGTCGGAGACCGGCTTGCGCAGGAGGCGCACCGGCAGGCTCCGGCCCGACTGGGTGATCAGGTCGAGATCGATCGCGGTGGTTTCCAGGGCGTCCGCACCGTCGGCGGGCGCGGTCAGCAGGGCCTGCGAGGCCTCGGGCACGAATTCCAGGATCGACCGGCTGAACGGGCGGAACTCCACCAGATCGACACCCAGCCAGTCGGCCAGCGTGGCGTTCAGATAGGCAATCTTCAGATCGCCGTCGGTGGCGAAGAAGCCGGCTGGTGCGCGGTCCAGATAGTCGATGGCGTGCTGCAGGTCCTGGAACGAACTTTCCTGGTGCTTGCGCTCGGAGGTGATGTCGAGGATCTGCCAGGCGTGCAGCGTGCCGGTGGAGGTGACCAGCGGGCGCACCGAGGCGCGATACCAGTGCGGCGTCGGCTCGGCGCCGGGGCCCAGGCTGCGCGGCAGGCGGAACTCGCGCTGCCCCGACCGGTTCTCCCGCGCCAGATTGGCCAGGTGATAGATCGCCTCGGAGGCTTCGGTCTCGCGCGCCAGCAGCCGTTCCAGCGTCTTCACCCCTGCGGCGTTGGTCGCGCCGGTGGTCTCGCCATAGGCCTTGTTGGCGTAGATGATCCGGCCCTTGCGATCGAGGATCAGCGTCCCCGTGCGGGCGGCGTCGAGGAAATCCTTGGCGATGGACGCTTCGGCGATCCGGCCGGTGAACTGCACGAAGCCGAGCGCCGTCGCAAAGATCGCGGCGAGGCCCGCCATGGCAAGGCCGCCGAAGATCACCAGCAGCGCGATGCCGCCATAGGCATTGCCCAGCAGCGCGAGAAGCGCCGCCAGGACCATCAGCGATCCGCCCAGCATCAGGAGACGCCTGACACCCGATGCCGCGGTAGCCCTGTCGATCAGCGGCCGGTCTGCAGACCCCGTCGTCGCCCCTCCATCCATGGTGATTCGCTCCTTGTCCGCGCCGCCATGACTATGAATCAAAAGCAGATTCGAGGCGAGGGTTCTGCTTGATGCATTTATTCGGCCCGTTGCGGGGGAAAATCCCCGCTGCGCCTTCGCGCGCGCCGTCCAACGCTTTATGACCATTCAAGCTGGCGTTGCCCTTGCCCATAGGGTTCATCCCGCGGAAGGTTGGCCCGAGCGACAAGATCGGGCGCAATCGCTCTCGCGCCAAAGCAGAAGGAAGCCCGGCCCATGCCGCAGTGGATCGTCGATCTCGTTGGGGAAAGCCTCGCGCAGATCGTCTGGGTGGCCATCGTCGCCGTTATCGTCTGTCTCCTGGCGATGGCGACGATCGTGCTCGCCAAGAAGGCCTTCGGCGGCCGCATCGGCACCCAGTTCAAGGCCCGCACGCCGCGCCTGGCGGTGATCGATGTCACCCGCATCGACGAGAAGCGCCGGCTGGTACTGGTGCGCCGGGACGAGACCGAGCATCTGATTCTTGTCGGTGGGCAGAACGACCTCCTCCTGGAAGGCAGCATCCTGCGGTTGCCGGCCGCCGCGCGCAGCCATGGCGACTGGAGTGTCTTGCGCGGCGACGAGCCGGAGACGGCACGCGTCTCGCGGGAGCACCGCCACGAGCCGGTCAGGCCCGCCGCCGACGAGCGCGTCCCCGCGCACGATCCGGTCGTCGAACCGGCGGCGCGGCGCGAGACCCGCCATGGGGCGACGGACGAAGCGCCGGTGCCGGACCGGCGTTCTCCCTCCCCGGCGGCGACGCCGTCGCCGGTCGCCGCCGCATCGGGCGTCGCCGCCGCTGCCGCCCTCGCCGACAGCCCACCGGCCGAGCGCCGGCGCCCCGCCGCCGCCTCCATGCCGGAACCGGAGCCGGCGACCCCGCCCGCCCCGTCTGCGTCGACGCCCGAGCCGGCGGCTCCCCGGCGCGCGATGGCCACGCCGACCGCGGTCCGCGCGCCAGAAGCCGACACGACATCGCAGGACGCGGCCAACAATTCCGCCCCCACCGGCCGGATCGAACCGCGCTTTGCCGCTGCCCGGAGCCAGCCCGGGCGTCCCGATCCCGACGCCGAGATGGCTCGCGCCGACCTGCGCGCGCAGATCAACCGCTCGCAATCGCCGGAATTCTCGCGAGTTCAGGACGCCACCGCTCCGGCTGTCGCCGTCTCGCCGGCCGATGTCCCGGTAGCGGCACGCCAGCCTCTGTCGGTCCGCAGCTTCGCGACTGCCATCCAGCAGCGCAAGGCGCCGCCCGAAATGCCGCCGGCGGCGGCGCCGCGGCCGCGTCCGGCCTCCGACGCCCCCACGCCGGGTGCGGCAACGGCCGCCGCCACATCCGTCGGCCCGTCCCGGACACCCCCGCCGGCCCCGGAACCGCGCATCGCGCCGACCGGTGACCCCACGCCCGCTCCCGTCGCGACGCGAGACAGCCTGCCGGAGCCTGCCGCCCCGGAACCGCGCGCCGAGAAGACGCCGCCCATCGAGGCCGAACGCGCCGATCCGAGCCTGGAAGACTTCCTTTCGGCCGAGCTCGACACCGACTTCGGCGACGACGAGAGCGAGGACATTGTCGCCCCCGGTTCGTCCGCAGCGCCCGCCGCAACGAACACGGCCGCGCCACGCCCGGACGATCCGGCCGCGCCGCGCGACATTCCGCGGGTCGAGCTGTCCTCGCGCCCGGTCGGCTCGTCGGTCTGGCCCGAATTCCCGAAGGCGGAAGCCGCGCAACCGTCGCCGGTTCCTGCGCCGACGATCGAGGCACCGCGCCGCGAGCCGATGACGCCGCCTGCGCCGGCGAGCGATGACGCAGCCGTCGAGACGACCGAGGCACAGGGCGCGGAAACCCAGGACAAGGCCGCACCAGCGACCGCCGATGCGCCGCCTGAGCGGCGTCTGACGCTGGAGGAAGAAATGGAGCGCCTGCTGGGCGACTTCAGCCTCGGCGAAAAGGGCGGGCCCAAGCCGAACTGATCGCAATCAAACGCCCGCCTGCCTGCCACGGGCGCGGCCAGCCCAGAGGCGGCGATCGTCGATGGTGCGGGATGTCAGAGAGAAACGCGGGGTCGGACTGTTCGCGTCCCTGAGGCACGCGCCCCCGATGCAGGATGTGGACCCCGTGCGGGGTCGGCCGGTCGACTATTCGTCGCGGTAGACCTTCTCGCGGCGCTCGTGCCGCTCCTGCGCTTCCAGGGACATGGTCGCGATCGGCCGGGCATCCAGCCGCTTCAGGCTGATCGGCTCGCCGGTCTCTTCGCAATAGCCGTAGGTCCCGTCCTCGATTCGCTCCAGCGCGGAGTCGATCTTGGCGATCAGCTTGCGCTGGCGGTCACGGGCGCGAAGCTCGATCGCGCGGTCCGTCTCGGAGGAGGCGCGGTCGGCCGCGTCAGCCTGATTGCTGTTGTCGCTGGCCAGGCCGAGGAGCGTTTCGCGCGATTCCCGCAGGATTTCGGCCTTCCACGCCAACAGCTTTTTGCGGAAATAGTCCTTCTGGCGGTCGTTCATGAACTGCCCGTCTTCGGACAAGGTCGCATCGATATTGAGTAACTGGCTCATCACGCACCTCCGTTTCCGCAATTCGGGCTTATAGCGACGCTTGTCTCACGGAACAAGTTAACTCCGACATCCTACAACCAGAATGTGAAGACGTTTCTAAGAGACGGATTTCCCACGATTTTCCGAGTGCTCTATCCCCCGCGTCGATGACGTGGCGATGACGGCCGGCCCGTGACGGAAAACGGTTTGCCGTTTACCCACAGCCTGGCTCGCCCGCGCCCGCCGGAACGATACGGACCAGGCGACCGATTGCCCGCGTCGCATTTATCGGCATAGTCCCTCGCCATGTCCTCCGCGCCCCCGTCCCGCCTCTACATTCTCCGCCATGCCCATTCCGGCTGGGCCCGTCCCGGCGAGAGCGATCATGATCGCCCGCTGGACGCACGCGGCCACGAGGAGGTCGGGCGGCTGACCGCATATCTGCGGCGCGAGGCCTTCGCATTCGACGCGGTCGTCTGTTCCACGGCGGTGCGCACCCGCGAGACGCTGGACCTGATTCGCCCGGTATTGCCCACCGAGATCGCCGAACAGAATTCCGACGCGCTCTATGGCGGCGGGGTCTCGGCCTATTTCGACGCGGTGCGCGGCTCGGCGGGCACGAAGGCGCTCCTCGTCGTCGGCCACAATCCGATGATCGAGGAATTCACGCTGTCCCTCGCCGGAACCGGCGATTCCGCCGCGCTGGCTACCGCCAGCCAAGGCTTCCCGACCGGCGGCTTGGCGATCCTGGAATTTCCCGGCCCGCTCTCCGAGATCGCGGCCGGCACTGGCGATCTGCGCCGCCTCTTCGATCCGGACGAAGACGGCTGATACCGGGCCGCCTCGGGGTCCAGCCTTTCGGGCGGCCTCCGGCAGACCTATATCGGCCTGCACGACCGACAGAGAGCCCCGAGAGGACCCCAGCCCCAGCCTATGACCTCCCTTGCCGACGAAGCCCGGCTCGTCTTCGACACGTTCACCGATCGCACCACCGGCCTGTTCCACCCCACCCTGCGGCTGGGCGTCACCGGCCTGTCGCGCGCCGGCAAGACCGTCTTCATCACCGCCCTCGTCCACAATCTGCTGCATGGCGGGCGGCTGCCGCTGTTCGAGGCGCAGGCAGGCGGGCGCATCCTGCGCTCGTTCCTGGAGGAGCAGCCCGACGACGCCGTGCCGCGCTTCCAGTACGAGGAGCATATCCGCACCATTCTCGAGGACCGGCTCTGGCCGAACTCGACGCGCGCGATCTCCGAACTGCGGCTGACCATCGAATATGAGTCCGGGTCGGGCTGGGGCCGTATGTTCTCCGGCGGCCGGCTGTCCATCGACATCGTCGACTATCCCGGCGAGTGGCTCCTGGACCTGCCGCTTCTGGAAAAGGACTTCGCGACCTTCTCGGCCGAATCGCTGGAGCGTGCCCGCCTGCCCGCGCGCCGGCATCTGGCGAAGGCCTATCTCGATCTCGTCGACTGCACCGATCTCGATGCGCCGGCCGACGAGCCGACCGCGGTCGCCCTGAGCCGCGCCTTTGCCGACTATCTGAAATCCTGCCGGGCCGACAGCGCCGCCCTGTCGACACTGCCGCCCGGCCGCTTCCTGATGCCGGGCGATCTCGAAGGCTCGCCCGCCCTGACCTTCGCGCCGATGCCGGTCGAGGCCGGCCGGACCTATCCGAAGGGCTCGCTCGCCGCGCTGCTTGCCCGACGCTACGAGGCCTACAAGAGCGTGGTGGTCAAACCCTTCTTCCGCGATCATTTCGCCCGGCTCGACCGGCAGATCCTGCTGGTCGACGTCATGCAGGCGATTAATGCCGGACCGGAGGCGGTGCGTGACCTCGAGACCGCCCTCGCCGACATTCTCGGCTGCTTCCGCCCCGGCCGCTCGACCTGGCTCGGCTCCTTCCTCACCCGCCGCATCGACCGGATCCTCGTCGCGGCGACCAAGGCCGACCATCTGCACCGCGACAGTCACCGGCGCCTGGAAGGCGTCGTGCGCCGGCTGCTCGACGACGCCATCGCCCGGGCGAAATTCTCCGGCGCCCGCACCGACGTCCTCGCGCTGGCCGCCGTGCGCGCCACCCGCGAGGCAAGCGTCGAGGACGGCGGCGAGACTCTGCCCGTCATCGTCGGCACGCCGGCCGAAGGCGAGACCATTGGCACCGAGACCTTCGACGGCCGCACCGAGACGGCGATCTTCCCGGGCGACCTGCCCGCCGACCCGGCGAAGCTCTTCGTCGACGCGGCCGCCCCCGATCCGATTCGCTTCGTGCGGTTCAAGCCGCCGCGGCTCGAACGCAATGCGGAGGGGCTGACCCTGTCGCTGCCCCATATCCGGCTCGACCGCGCCCTGCAGTTCCTGATGGGAGACCGGCTGTCATGACGAGCGACGAGACCGGTGGGAGCCGCCGTCCGCAGCGCAGGCCCGGCGCCTTTCGCCTCGACGAGGCCGGCATGCGACCGGAGCCGGAGCCCAGAATGGCGACGGCGAGCCGGGCGCCGCGTTCCATCGACAATCTGTCGGGTCTTCGCCTGGATCCCGAGGACGCCATCGAGCGCGAGGCGATCGCGATCCTCGAAGACGATCCGGCGACCCGCCGCAAGCGCCGCTTCTCCTTCGGCAAGCTGTTCCTCGCCGCGCTCGGCCTTCTGGTGTCGCTCGCCGTTGCCCTGGCCGTGGACGCCCTCGTCCGCGACCTCTTCGCCCGGTGGGAATGGCTGGGATGGGGCGCCCTCGTCCTGGCTGGCCTCGCCGTCGTCGGCGCGCTGGGCGTCGCGCTGCGCGAAGCGATCGGCCTGATGCGGCTCGCCGCCGTCGACCGCGAGCGCCAGGCCGGCCGTGCCGCCTACGAGGCCAACAGCACCGAGGATGCCCGCAACGTCGTCAGCGGCCTGTCGGCCCTTCTCTCGGGCCGGCCGGAGACCGCCAAGGGCCGTGCCCGCATGGCGGAACTGAAGGACGAGGTGATCGACGGCGCCGATCTCGTGGCGCTGGCCGAGCGCGAGATCCTGGTGCCCCTCGACGCGCGCGCCCGCGCCCTCGTTCTCGCCTCGTCCAAGCGGGTGTCCATCGTCACCGCGGTCAGCCCCAAGGCGCTCGTCGACGTCGCCTATGTCCTGTTCGAGACGGTCAAGCTGATCCGCCGCATGTCGGAGCTCTATGGCGCGCGGCCCGGCACGCTGGGCCTGATCCGCCTCACCCGCGACGTCGTCGCCCATCTCGCCGTCACCGGCACGATCGGCATCGGCGACGGGCTCGCCCAGCAATTGCTCGGCCACGGCGTCGCCGCGAAACTCTCCGCCCGGCTCGGCGAGGGCGTCGTCAACGGCCTCCTTACCGCGCGCATCGGGCTTGCCGCCATGGATCTCTGCCGGCCGCTGCCGTTCCTGCGGCAGCGCCGCCCGTCGATCACCGACGTGCTCGGCGACCTGACGGTCATCGGTGCGCCACGATCGCCCCGCGAGGGCGGATCTGCCGGTTGAGCGCCCCGGTGCAAGGCTGTGTTAACCCTTACGGATCATAAAGGGGCTACAGCATCGGCCCGAAAATCGACAATCGATTTCGGACAGCACGATGCGGAGATTCAAAAGGTTGGAGCGCCCCTGGTGCGTCCTGTCGGACGCACGGCGCTCCAAGCAAACAACCACTTGTGCCGTCAGGAAGGTCCGCTCATGTCCCGCATGCTGAACGCCGGTATCGCCCTCGCCATCGCGGCCGGTTCGGCCATGGCGACGCCTGCTCTCGCCGATCCCGACAAGGCGTTCTTCCGCCAGGTCGTCGGCCAGTGGTCCGGACCGGGCGAAATCGTCGCGGGCAAGTACAAGGGCACCAAGTTCGTCTGCGACTTCGCCGGCACCGAGCATCCCACGGATACCGGCGTGGCCCTCGACGGCTCCTGCCGCGTCGGCCTGTTCTCCCAGCCCATGCACGCCGAGGTGCGGCGCGCCGGCACCAGCTATCGCGGCGCCTTCCAGGACGGCGCCAAGGGCAAGGGCCTCGACATCGTCTCCGGCAATGTCGACCGGGACCGCATCATCGTCGGCCTCGACCGCAAGCAGCTCAAGGGCGCCATGATCGCCCGCCTGGCCGACGAACAGACCCTGGCGATCACCGTCTCGGTCACCGTCGCCTCGGAACTCGTGCCCGTCATCGGCATGAACCTCAAGCGCACCGGCGGCACCCGCCAGAGTGCCCTGACGAAGTAAGGCTGCAGCCGGCTAAGGCCGTCCCCACCGTCAGCGTTCGCGCCACCATTGCCCGTCTGCGCTGGCCGGGGTGATCCCCTCGGGGTCGGCGGCCGCGATCCAGTCGGCCACGCTCCGGCCGTCGAACGTCAGTTCCGGCGCGATGTCGCCCAACGGCACCAGCACGAAGGCCCGCTCTGTCACCCGCGGATGCGGCAGGGTCAGCGTTTCGTCCGCATGGGGCATGCCCGCATAGTCGAGGACGTCGAGGTCCAGCGTGCGCGGCCCCCAGCGCTCGCGGCGCTCGCGCTTGAAGGCGCGTTCCGTGGCAAGGCAGAGCGCCAGCAGCTCGGGCGGCGACAAGGTCGTGTCGACGGCGGCGCAGGCATTGACGAAGTCGGGCTGGTCGGTCTTGCCCCAGGGCGGCGTGCGATAGAGCCGCGAGACCGCCGCCACCGCCGTGTCGTCGCGCGCATCGATGCGGCGCAGCGCCGCCGCCATGTTCGCGGCCGGATCGCCGATATTGCCGCCGAGTCCCAGATACGCGCGTGCCCTCACCAGCGCTCGCCCCGCATGGCGCGGAACATGGCATCCGCCACCCGCAGCGCGTCGCGATTGGCCGGCACGTTGTGGACGCGGAAGATGTCGGCGCCGCGCTCGCGCATCAGCGCGCTGGTGGCGGCGCTCGCAATGTCGGGTTCGGGATCCTCGCGCCCCACCGCGCCGCGCACGAAGCGCTTGCGCGAGGTGCCGACGAGCAGCGGATGGCCGAGCGCCTGGAGTTCGTCCAGCCGGACCAGCAGGATGAGGTTCTGCGGCCCGTCCTTGGCGAAGCCGAAGCCCGGGTCGACGACGATCGCCTCCGGCGCCACGCCCGCCCCGCGCGCGATGTCCAGCGAGCGATTCAGGAACAGGAACTGGTCGGCGATCATGTCGTCGAGGACGTCGCGCTCGCGGCCATTGTGCATCAGGCAGAGCCCGGCCCCGGTCTCGGCCGCCACCGCCGCGATGCCCTGGTCCTTCTGTGCGCCCCAGATGTCGTTGACGATGTGGGCGCCCGCTTCGATCGCCATGCGCGCCGTCTGCGACCGGTAGGTGTCGACCGAGATCAGGCAGTCGGACCGTGCCGCCAGCGCCGTGATGACCGGCAGGATGCGCCGCTGCTCCTCGGCGGCGTCGACCGGGATCGCGCCGGGCCGGGTCGATTCGCCGCCGATGTCGACGATCGTTGCGCCGGCCTCGACCATCCGCAGCGATTCTGCCACGGCGGCCTCGACGCTGGCATAGCGTCCGCCATCGGAGAAACTGTCCGGTGTCGCGTTGAGGATGCCCATGATGCAGGCCGGCCCGTTCAGGTCGATGCTGCGGCCATGGGCCACGCGCCAGGTCCCGCCGCGCGGTTCGATCAGCTTCATCGCGTGTCACCTTCGGAGCAATCCATCGGGTTCTGGTAGCGCGCACCCCGGTCGCGTGCAATCGCGCGGCGGCCCAACGGCCAAGGGGTTTGCCGCCTTGGCCGTCGAAGCCGTGCGGCGACCACCGCACGTCGCCGATTCTGCCGGCCGCGCACTGGCCCGCCGCGCCCTGTGCGCTAGTCTGTGGGGGCTCAGACCCTCCCGCCAGTTCCGAGAAGATCGCCGATGCACCTCAAGTCTGTCCACCAATGGGTTATCCAGCGGATCGAGATCACCACGCTCATCAGCGCCCTTGTCGCCGCCGCTGCAGTCTGGGGGTTCGTCTCGCTCGCCGGCGAGGTGGTGGAAGGCGACACCAAGGGCCTCGACACCGATATCCTGCTGTGGTTTCGCAGCGCCACTGACCCCCAGGATCCGCTCGGCCCCGGCTGGATCGAGGAGTTCGGCCGCGACATGACGGCGCTAGGCGGCACCGGCGTTCTGGTCATGCTGACCGTGTTCGCCGGCGGCTTCCTCTGGATGCAGGGCAAGCGCCGCTCGATGGTGATGATCTTCGCCGCAGTGGGCGGCGGCTTCGCGATGAGCCAGCTGCTGAAATTCGGCTTCGACCGGCCGCGTCCCGACCTCGTGCCCCATGGCTCCATCGTCTACACCGCCAGCTTTCCCAGCGGCCACACGATGATGTCGGCGGTCACCTATCTGACCCTGGCGATCCTGGTCGCCCGCGTCCAGACGCGCCAGCGCGTGCGTGTCTACCTGATTGCGGTGGCGTGCTTCCTCACGGTGCTGGTCGGCGTCAGCCGGGTCTATCTCGGTGTCCACTGGCCGACCGACGTTCTGGCCGGCTGGACCGCCGGCGCCGCCTGGGCCGTCGGCTGGTGGATGCTCGCGCGCTGGCTGGAAGGACGCGGCGCCGTCGAGCCGCAGGCCCAGTCGATCGCCGACGGGCGCGATTCTGCCGACGTCGCCGGACGCATGACCGAGACGCCCGGCGCCCGGCCGTCCTGACGGCGCATGCGGGATGTTTTCATGCGTCCCTCATGCGCCTTTCGTCGCGCTTGAACGCCCGCAACCCGTTGATTCGCCCGGTCATGTTGTGGATCCTGCCCCGAAATCGACGCATTCGGCTTGCGGTCGCGCCACTGCTATGGAAATGATCATGCCTTCGCGTGCGGCGTTCCTGACGCTGCCGCATGCGGCACACCGGCATCCCAGAAGCACCGGAAAACGGGCGGGCAATGGAATATTTTCTTCAGCAGCTGATCAACGGTATCACCCTCGGCTCGATCTACGGGCTGATCGCCATCGGTTACACGATGGTCTACGGGATCATCGGCATGATCAATTTCGCCCATGGCGAGATTTTCATGATCGGGTCGTTCGTCTCGCTCACGGTCTTCCTGGCGCTTGCCGCCCTCGGCATCACCTTCCTGCCGCTGGTGCTGCTGATCATGGTTCTGGTGGCCATGCTCTGCACCTCCCTCTGGGGCTGGACCGTCGAGCGCGTCGCCTACCGGCCGCTGCGCGGCTCGTTCCGCCTGGCACCGCTGATCACCGCGATCGGCATGTCGATCTTCCTGCAGAACTTCGTGCAGGTCACCCAGGGTGCCCGCGTCAAGCCGCTGCCGCCGCAGATCCAGGGCGGTATCACGCTGATGGATTCCCCGTCCGGCATCGTCGTGCAGTTCAGCTACATGCAGATGATCATCATCGGCATGACCATCGTGCTGATGGCCGGCTTCTCCCTGCTGATCTCGCGCACCTCGCTCGGTCGCCAGCAGCGCGCCTGCGAGCAGGACCGCAAGATGGCATCGCTGCTGGGCGTCAATGTCGACCGCACGATCTCGCTGACCTTCGTCCTCGGCGCCTCCCTCGCGGCGGTCGCCGGCATGATGTACCTGCTCTATTACGGCGTCATCGACTTCTATATCGGCTTCATTGCCGGGGTGAAGGCGTTCACCGCGGCGGTTCTGGGCGGCATCGGCTCGTTGCCGGGCGCCATGCTGGGGGGCCTTGCCATCGGCCTGATCGAGACCTTCTGGTCAGGTTACTTCTCGGTCGAGTACAAAGACGTGGCCGCCTTCTCCATCCTCGCGATCGTCCTGATCTTCATGCCCTCCGGCCTGCTCGGCCGGCCTGAAGTCGAGAAGGTCTGATCCGGATGGCGAGCACGACATCTCCCGCCGCCTCGAACCGTCCCGAGGGTGCGGAAATCCTCTCCGAGGAGCGCCGCGCCGCCGCAGGCGGCGAGCCGCCCTTCTCCGAGGCGCCGCCCCAGGACAGCCGTCTCGTCGGCTCCCTCAAGGAGGCGGCGATCACTGCGGCACTCATCGCGGTCATCACGCTCTTCTTCCTCGCCTTCCGCTCCGACATCGCGTCGGGTGGGCTTGCCCTGACGCTCCGGCCGGACCTCTGGTTTGTCTGGGTGGCGATCGCCTTCGGCGTGCGGTTCCTCCTGTCCTATTTCGTCTTCCGGACGGACCAGCCGATCACCGGGTTCATCAAGCGCACCTTCGCGCCCAGTGCCCGGGGCCTGCCGATCGGCAAGGTCGTCGGCATTCTCCTGCTGCTGGTCGCCCTGACCCTGCCCTATCTCCTGGCGACCCTGGTGCCGAGCCAGAACCGCTACCTCCTCGATCTGGCGATCCTGATCCTCACCTATGTGATGCTGGGCTGGGGACTGAACATCGTCGTCGGCCTCGCCGGCCTCCTCGATCTCGGCTACGTCGCCTTCTACGCGGTCGGCGCCTATTCCTTCGCGCTGCTGTCGTCGAATTTCGGCCTCGGTTTCTGGGTCTGCCTGCCCATGGCCGGCCTGTTCGCGGCGCTGTGGGGCATCATGCTGGGCTTCCCGGTGCTGCGCCTGCGCGGTGACTATCTGGCGATCGTCACGCTCGCTTTCGGCGAGATCATCCGCATCGTGCTTCTCAACTGGTACGAGTTCACGGGCGGCCCGAACGGCCTGCTCGGTATCCCCAAGCCAACGCTCTTCGGACTGGAATTCAATCGCGGCGACAATTCCTTCGCCGAGTATTTCGGCCTCGAATACGACACGGTGCAGCGCTTCGTGTTCCTGTACTACATCATCCTGGCGCTCGCGCTTCTGACCAACTTCGTCACGCTGCGGCTGCGCAAGCTGCCGGTAGGACGGGCCTGGGAAGCCCTGCGCGAGGACGAGATCGCCTGCCGCTCGCTGGGCATCAACACCACCAACGTCAAGCTGACGGCGTTCGCCACCGGTGCCATGTTCGGCGGCTTCGCCGGCGCCTTCTTCGCCACCCGCCAGGGCTTCATCTCGCCGGAGAGCTTCACCTTCATCGAATCGGCGATCATCCTGGCGATCGTGGTGCTGGGCGGCCTCGGCTCGCAGCTCGGCGTCGTCATCGCCTCGGTGGTGATGATTGGAGGTATCGAGCTCCTGCGGAACCTCACCATCCTCGAAGCGGTGTTCGGCCAGGGCTTCGACCCGACCCAGTACCGCATGCTGATCTTCGGCCTCGCCATGGTCGCGATCATGGTTTGGAAGCCTCGCGGCCTGATCTCGTCGCGCACGCCGTCCGATATCTACAAGGAGAAGAAGAAGATCGGCGCCGATCAGGTCTCCCAGGGCGAGGGCCACTGATGTCGAACAATCCTGAAAGATGGCTGCAAGATCCGGTCCTGACGGTCGAGCACCTGACAATGCGCTTCGGTGGACTGACCGCCGTGGACGACCTGTCCTTCAGCGTCGGGCGCGGTGACATCACCGCCCTGATCGGGCCCAACGGTGCGGGCAAGACGACGGTCTTCAACTGCGTCACCGGCTTCTACAAGCCGACCGAGGGCCGCATCGCCATGCGCCGGGGCCGCAATGTCCCCGACGCCAAGATCGCCGCGCTGACCCGCAGCGGCAACCAGTACGACGAGGACGACGAGCACGCCGTCTTCCTCCTGGAGCGGATGGCTGACTTCCGGATCACCGAAGTCGCCGGCGTCGCCCGCACCTTCCAGAACATCCGCCTGTTCGGCGGCATGTCGGTGCTGGAAAACCTCCTGGTCGCTCAGCACAACAAGCTGATGAAGGCCTCCGGCATGACCATTGGCGGCCTGTTCGGCCTGCCCGGCTACCGGAAGGCGGCAGCCGACGCCAAGCGCAAGGCGATCGAGTGGCTAGAGCATACGCGCCTCCTCGACCGTGCCGACGATCCGGCCTCCGACCTGCCCTATGGCGCCCAACGCCGGCTGGAGATCGCCCGCGCCATGTGCACGGACCCGGCCCTTCTGTGCCTCGACGAGCCGGCCGCCGGCCTCAACCCGCGGGAATCGGCGGAGCTCAATACGCTGCTGCGCTACATCCGCGACGAGCACGACGTCTCCGTGCTTCTGATCGAGCACGACATGGGCGTGGTGATGGAGATTTCCGACCACATCATCGTCCTCGACTACGGCAAGAAGATCTCCGACGGCTCGGCCGCCCAGGTCCGCGACGATCCCAAGGTCATCGCCGCCTATCTCGGCGTCGACGACGAGGAGGTGGAAGCGGTCGAGGAGGATCTCGGCGTCAGGAAGGCCGGCGCATCGACGCACGCGGCCGACGGCAGGCAGGGAGACACGGCATGAGCGCGGTCGCGCCGACGCCCACGGGGGAGCCGATGCTGGCCGTCCGCGGCGTGCATACGTTCTACGGCAAGATCCAGGCGCTGCGGGGCGTCGATGTCGACGTCTTCCCCGGCGAGATCGTCACGATGATCGGCGCCAACGGCGCCGGCAAGTCGACGCTGATGATGACCATCTGCGGCAATCCGCAGGCCAGCGAGGGGCAGATCGTCTATCGCGGCGAGGACATCACCCACATGCCGACCCACGACATCATGTCCCGGTCGATCGCCCAGTCGCCCGAAGGGCGGCGGGTCTTCGGCCGCATGACGGTGATGGAGAACCTCCAGATGGGCGCCATCATGGAGGACGAGAAATATTTCGACGACGACCTGCGCAAGGTCTTCGAGCTGTTCCCGCGCCTGAAGGAACGCCGCGGCCAGCGCGGCGGCACCCTGTCGGGCGGCGAACAGCAGATGCTGGCCATCGGCCGGGCGCTGATGAGCCGGCCGAAGCTCCTGCTCCTGGACGAGCCGTCCCTCGGCCTCGCCCCGCTGATCGTCAAGCAGATCTTCGACGTCATCCGCGATCTCAACGCCAATGAGGGCCTGACCGTCTTCCTCGTCGAGCAGAACGCCTTCCACGCCCTGCGCCTGGCCCATCGCGGCTATGTCATGGTCAACGGCTCGGTCACCATGTCGGGCACCGGCCGGGAGTTGCTCGCCCGCGAGGAAGTGCGCAGCGCCTATCTGGAAGGGGGAGCCCACTGATGGAATCCGAAATGGGGATGCTCTGGGAAGTCGCCCTGCCCGAATTCCTGCTCGTCACCGTCGTGCTCGGCGGCGGCGGCGCCTGGATGATCGGCCGCTCGACGGCGCTGACCTGGAACGGCTGGGGGCTGATGGCCTTCTACGTTCTGCTTCTGAACATCGCCGTGCGCTTCATTCATTTCAGCCTGTTCGACGGCTCCTTCTTTATCCCGCCCGCAACGTTCGGCACGGCAATCTACTACGGCCTGATCGATTTCGTCGTATTGTTCGCCCTTGCCGCTGCAGGCCGCAGCTATGTCCGCAGCCGCCAGATGTCTCGGCAGTACGGTATATTGCACGACAACCATGGCTAATTCTGCCGCGTGAATGGGCGCCGGTGAAAAACTGTGCCGGGGCTATTCCAACGAAGACGAATCCGGTCTTAAATCCCCCTCGGTAGAGGACGGTCAACACCGCCTCGTGGCCCATCGGCCGCCAGAATCAACAGGAAGGTTCCCATGAAGAAAGCACTCCTAGCCGGCGCAGCGCTCAATCTGGTCTTTGCAGGCGCAGCGTTCGCCGACATCACGATCGGGGTTGCCGGTCCCATGACCGGCCAGTACGCGAGCTTCGGCGAGCAGTTGCGCACGGGCGCCGAGCAGGCTGTCGCCGACATCAACGCCGCCGGCGGCGTGAACGGCGAAATGCTGCAGCTGTCGGTCGGCGACGATGCCTGCGATCCCAAGCAGGCGGTTGCCGTTGCCAACCAGTTCGCCTCGCAGGGCGTCCCCTTCGTCGCGGGCCATTTCTGCTCGGGCTCCTCGATCCCGGCCAGCCAGGTCTATGCCGACGAGCAGATCGTCCAGATCTCGCCCGCCTCGACCAACCCGGACTTCACCGACAAGCGCCCCGGCGATGGCGTGTTCCGCGTCTGCGGCCGTGACGACCAGCAGGGCGAAGTGGCCGGCAACTACATTTCGGACAACTTCCCGGACGCCAAGGTCGCGATCATCAACGACAAGACCGCCTACGGCAAGGGTCTCGCCGACCAGACCCAGAAGTACTACGAGGAAGCGTCCGGCAAACAGCCGGCCCTCGTCGAGGCCTACACGGCTGGTGAAAAGGACTACACCGCCCTCGTCACCAAGATGAAGGAAGCCGAGATCGACCTGCTCTACATCGGCGGCTACCACACCGAAGCCGGCCTGATGGCGCGCCAGCTGCGCGAGCAGGGCATGGACACCGTGCTGATGTCGGGCGACGCGCTCGTCGCCGAGGAATACTGGGCGATCACCGGCGACGCCGGCCAGGGCACGCTCATGACCTTCTCGCCGGACCCGCGCAAGAACGAGGCTGCCGCCCCGGTCGTTGCCGAGTTGGAGAAAGCCGGCAAGACCGCCGAGGGCTATGTCCTCTACACCTACGCCGCGATCCAGGCCTGGGCCGATGCCGTCAACAAGGCCGGCTCGACCGATTTTGACCCGGTCGTCACCGCTCTCAATGACGGCGACTTCTCCACGGTCATCGGCGACCTGACCTTCGACGACAAGGGTGATGTCACCCTGCCGGGCTACGTCGTCTACGAGTGGAAGGACGGCCAGTACGACTACGTCAATGTCGCGGAGAACACTGACATGACGAAGCCGGGCGGCGACGCACTGAAGCCGAGCGAAGGCGTGGACACCAAAGAGACCAAAAGCAACTGATCATCGCGGCTGGCTCTCATGCCGGCCGGTTGTCAGAACGAAAGGCCCCGGCGCTGCGCGCCGGGGCCTTTTCATTATCTGTTGCCCTGAGCCTCTGGGCGAATGAGGATGTCAGCCGAGGAGCCGTTGGCGTGCCCAGGCGCAGAAGGACCCTACTCAGCGCCTAACGATTCGTCGGTCCGTTCAGCGGACCGGCTCGGCCGCGTCCCCGCTCACTCCTGCCCGTGCTTGAACACCGCGCTGCGCTTCTCGCGGAAGGCGGACATGCCCTCCTTCTGATCGGAGCCGGCGAACAGTGCGTGGAAGGTGCGGCGCTCGTGCAGCAGCCCCTCGCGCAGGCCCACCTCGAAGGAACGGTTGGTCGCCTCCTTGGCAGTAATCGTCGCCGGCTTGGAGAACTCCGCGATGGTGCGCGCCGCCGACATCGCTTCCTCCATCAGCGAGGCGGCCGGCACCAGCCGCGACACCAGGCCCATCCGCTCGGCTTCCTGTGCGTCGACCATCCGGCCGGTCAGGATCATGTCCATGGCCTTGTACTTGCCGACCGCGCGGGTCAGGCGCTGCGAGCCCCCCATGCCCGGAATGACGCCGAGCTTGATCTCCGGCTGGCCGAACCTGGCCGTGTCGGCGGCGATGATCAGGTCGCACATCATCGCCAGTTCGCAGCCGCCGCCCAGCGCGAAGCCGGACACCGCCGCGATCATCGGCGTGCGAACCCGCTCCAGCATCTCCCAGTCGGAGAACCAGTCGGCCAGGAGCATCTCCATCACCGTCCGGTCTTCCATCTCCTTGATGTCGGCGCCGGCGGCAAAGGCCTTTTCCGAGCCGGTGATCAGGATCGCCCCGACGCCCGGATCACGGTCGAGTTCGCCGGTCAGCCGGACGATCTCACGCATCACCTCGGCGTTCAGCGCGTTGAGGGCCTTCGGCCGGTTGAGGGTGAGGATCGCCACGCGCCCCTCCCGGCTGGTGAGTACGACCTTGTCTTCGCTCATCTGTCCTCCTCTTGCGGGCCCATGCCTGCTTTCGGTCCGTCGACATGCCACGTGACGGCGAACGAGCCCTCCTCCGCGGAAGCCCCCGCCACCGCCGCCGCGGTCATTTCGGTGCCATGCGGATCGCGCCGTCCAGGCGGATCGTCTCGCCGTTCAGCATCGCGTTCTCGGCGATGTGGATGACCAGCCGGGCATATTCCTCGGCGGTTCCGAGGCGGGAGGGGAACGGCACCGCCGCCGCCAGCGAGGCCTGCACCTCTTCGGGCATGCCGGCCAGCATCGGCGTCTCGAAGATGCCCGGCGCGATGGTCATCACCCGGATGCCGGTCTGTGCCAGATCGCGGGCCATCGGCAGCGTCATGCCGGCGATCGCCGCCTTGGAGGCCGAATAGGCGAGCTGGCCGATCTGGCCGTCGAACGCCGCGACCGACGAGGTCGAGACGATGAGGCCGCGCTCGCCGTCGGCGTTCAGGGTCTCGCCTTCCGACATCAGCTGCGCGACCTGCGACGACATGTTGAAGGATCCGACCAGATTGACCGCGATCACCTTCTGGAAGAGCGCCGGATCATGGGGCTCGCCCCGCGAGATGGTCTTGCGCCCGGCCACGATGCCCGCGCAATTGACGAGGATGCGCGGCGTGCCGATGGCCGCCACCGCGGTCGCCAGCGCCTGCCGCACCGATTCGGGATCGGAGACGTCGCAGCGCGCGAAGACGCCGCCGATCTCGTCCGCGACCGCCCGGCCGGCCTCCTCGTTGAGGTCGAGCACCGCGACCTTCACGCCCCGGGCCGCCAGCGCGCGGGCCGTGCCCCGTCCCAGTCCCGAACCCGCGCCGGTCACGATCGCCGGTGTCGTCGTTCCGATATCCAAGCATTCCTCCATGCGTTGCAGGGGTGCAGGCCGCCACGCGCGGCCCCTCTCCCGTCAGATGTGACACAGGCGTAGACCCGCGCGCCGTTCGGCGAAAGCCGGAAACGACGTCCGGCGCCGAACTTCCTGCCCCGACTTCCCCGAAGCCGCGCCACGTCGTATGCACGGCAAACGATCTGCCACAGGAGTTCCCCATGACCCGCACCGTCTACGTCAATGGAGCCTACGTCCCCGAGGATCAGGCGACCATCTCGGTCTTCGACCGCGGCTTCCTGTTCGCGGACGGCGTCTACGAGGTCACGACGGTGCTGTCGGGCAAGCTCGTCGATTTCGTCCCACACATGGCGCGGCTGGCACGCTCGCTCGGCGAACTCGACCTGCCGTCGCCGGCGGGCGAGGAGGAATTGCTGGCCATCCATCGCGAACTCGTCGCCCGCAACGATCTCGACGAGGGGCTGATCTACATGCAGGTGACGCGCGGCGCCGCCGATCGCGACTTCCTGTTCCCGCCCAAGGACACAGCCCCGTCCCTCGTCCTGTTCACCCAGGCGATGCCCCTGCGCGACAGGCCGGCGGCGCGCACCGGCATTCGCGTCGCCTCCGTGCCAGACCTGCGCTGGGCCCGGCGCGACATCAAGACGGTGCAGCTCCTCTATCCCTCCATGGCCAAGATGGAGGCCAAGGCCAGGGGCGCCGACGACGCCTGGCTGGTCGAGGACGGCATCGTCACCGAGGGCTCGTCCAACAACGCCCACATAGTCACCGCCGACGGCACGCTGGTCACCCGCAACCTCTCGCATGCGATCCTTCACGGCATCACCCGCGCCGCCGTGCTGAAGCTGGCGCGGGACGACGGCGTCGCGGTCGAGGAGCGCAGCTTCACCCTCGAGGAAGCCAAGCGCGCCAGCGAGGCCTTCGTCACCTCCGCCTCGACCTTCGTCATGCCGGTCGTGGAGATCGACGGCCAGCCCGTCGGAACCGGGGAACCCGGACCGATCGCCCAGCGCCTGCGCGAAATCTACCTCGCCGAAGCCGACCGAACGGCCATCTGAGGCCGGCCGAAACCGCAACGGTGAAAGCGTCCCGTCGGAGGCTTGGCGCTCTGATCGAGTGCACAGCTTTCGTTTCTTGCGCTTGGGTTTCGGTTTGACCATGATCCTCCCGACCGGGAGGAGGAAGACCATGCTGTCAGACCGGCAGATTCAGATACTCGAAAGCGCCAAGCGCGCCGGCCGCGTCTCGGTCGAGGAGCTGGCCGCGCGCTACGACGTGTCGGTCCAGACGATCCGCAAGGATCTGAACGATCTCTGCGACCAGCGGCTCCTGGCCCGCGTCCACGGCGGCGCGGTCCTCTCCTCAGGCGTCGAGAATGTCGACTACGACGCCCGCCGCACCATCGCGGCGGACGAGAAGGGCGCTATCGGCCGCGCCGTCGCCGACCTGGTGCCCGACCGCGCGTCGCTCTTCATCAATATCGGCACCACCACCGAGGCCGTCGCCCGCGCGCTGCTGCGCCACGCCGGGCTGATGGTCATCACCAACAACATCAACGTGGCCACCGTCATGCGGCCCTATCCGGAGATCGAGGTGGTCATCGCCGGCGGCGTGGTGCGCCGTTCCGACGGCGGCATCGTCGGTGAGGCGGCCGTCGACTTCATCCGGCAGTTCCGCGTCGACTTCGCCATCATCGGCGTGTCGGCGATCGATCCCGACGGCTCGCTGCTCGACTTCGACTATCGCGAGGTGCGCGTCGCCCAGGCGATCATCTCCAATGCGCGCCACGTCATCCTGGCCGCCGATTCCTCCAAGTTCGAGCGCAGCGCGCCGGTACGCATCGGCCATCTGGAGCAGGTCCACACCTTCGTCACCGACGTCGCAACGCCGGCGATCCGGGAGATCTGCCGGGACCGGGAGGTGCGGTTGATCGAGACTGCACGCCACGAGACCCTGCAGCCCAGCGCCGCGGAATGAATTTCGTTTGACTTTCGGTTTGGTTTCGTAATAGCCTTGTCATGTTCGCAATCGCAACCTCGAATGTTGCGGTGCGAAGCCTGGGGAGGCTCTGCTGGACTACGACGTCTTCATCATAGGTGGCGGAATCAACGGCTGCGGCATCGCCCGCGATGCCGTCGGTCGCGGCTACCGGGTCGGGCTTGCCGAGATGAACGACCTGGCCTCCGGCACATCCTCGTGGTCGACCAAGCTGGTGCATGGCGGCCTGCGCTATCTCGAACACTACGAATTCAGCCTCGTGCGGCACGCGCTGATGGAGCGCGAGGTGCTCTGGTCGATCGCGCCCCACATCATCCGGCCGCTGCGCTTCGTCCTGCCCCACCATGACGGCCTGCGTCCGGCCTGGCTGCTGCGCCTCGGCCTGTTTCTCTACGACCATATCGGCGGACGCCGGAAGCTGAAGGCGACGACCACGGTCGATCTCGACGGCCCGCTCGGCGCCCCGCTGAAGGACTCGTTCCGCAAGGGCTTCGAATATTCCGACGCCCGCGTCGACGATGCCCGCCTCGTTGTCCTCAACGCCCGCGACGCGGCGGCGCGCGGCGCCGACATCATGGTCCGCACCCGGGTGACCGAGGCGCGGCGCGAGGATGGCGGCTGGGTGATCGCCCTGCGTGACCAGGAGACCGGCGCGGTGCGCCAGGTGACGGCGCGCTTCCTGGTCAATGTCGGCGGCCCTTGGGTCGACGCCATCATCCAGAACACCATGGGCCGCAACGGCGCCCACCACATCCGCCTCGTCCAGGGCTCGCACATCGTCACGCGCAAGCTCTACGAGCATGACCGCGCCTACATCTTCCAGAACGCCGACGGGCGGATCATCTTCACCATCCCCTACGAGGACAACTACACCCTCGTCGGCACCACCGACCGGGATTACGAGGGCGATCCGTCCGGCGTGACGATCAGTCAGAGCGAGATCGACTATCTTCTGTCGGCCGCCAGCGAGTATTTCGCCCGGCCGGTGGTCGCAGACGACATCGTCTGGACCTTTTCCGGCGTCCGCCCGCTCTTCGACGACGGCGCCTCCAAGGCGCAGGAAGCAACCCGCGACTACGTGCTGAAGGTCGAGGGGGACGGCGACGCGGCGCCCGTCCTCAACTGCTTCGGCGGCAAGATCACCACTTACCGCGTCCTGTCCGAGGAAGTGCTGGGCAAGATCGCCCACCATCTCGGGGCCAGGGGAACGAGCTGGACCGGCAAGCAGCCGCTGCCGGGCGGCGACTTCGCGGTGGACGGCGTCGACGCGCTGGAGGAAGCGCTGCGGCAGGGTGCGCCGGAACTCGACGATGCGACCGTTCGAAGGCTGGTCCGCTCCTACGGCACCGACGCGGCGAAATTCGCCAGGGGCGGGGCGCTGGGCCGCGATTTCGGGCACGGCCTTTACCAGGCGGAGATCGACTGGCTGACCCGGGAGGAATGGGCGCGCACGGCAGAGGACATCCTGTGGCGCCGCACCAAGCTGGGGCTGCGCTTCTCGCCCGACGAGACGAGCGCGCTGGCGCAATATGTGACGCAGCGACAGAATGAACGGAGGACGGCCGCCGAATAGATCCGGCAGGTCTGGGAGGACACATTGCTCGAATTGCAGAACGTCAGCCGCAGCGTCGGCGGCGAAAAGCACATCATCGACGTCTCGCTGACCCTCGACCGCGGCTCGCTCAACGTGCTGCTCGGGCCGACGCTGGCTGGCAAGACCAGCCTGATGCGCCTGATGGCAGGGCTCGACGCCCCGACATCCGGCCGCATCGTCATGGACGGCAGGGACGTGACCGGCGTGCCCGTGCGCAAGCGCAACGTGGCGATGGTCTACCAGCAATTCATCAACTACCCGACCCTGACGGTCTACGAGAACATCGCCTCGCCGATGCGCATTGCCCGCAAGTCGGCGGCCGAGATCGACGCCGCCGTCCAGAAGGCCGCGGCGCTGATGAAGCTGACCGACTTTCTCGACCGCACGCCGCTCAACCTGTCCGGCGGCCAGCAGCAGCGCACCGCCCTCGCCCGCGCGCTGGTCAAGAATGCCGAACTGGTGCTGCTCGACGAGCCGCTGGCCAATCTCGACTACAAGCTGCGCGAGGAACTGCGCGAGGAACTGCCGAAGATCTTCGCCGAGACTGGCGCGATCTTCGTCTATGCCACCACCGAGCCGCACGAGGCGCTGCTCCTGGGTGGGCGCACGGCCACCCTGTCCAAGGGCCGCGTGACCCAGTTCGGCGAGACGCCCGACGTCTATCGCCGGCCGCACGACCTCCTGACGGCGCGCACCTTCTCTGACCCGCCGCTCAACGTCATGGGTTTTTCCAAGTCGGGCAACCGCTTCACCTCGGACAATGGTGTCGCCTTCGATGCTGCGCCGGCCCAGGCCGACCTGCCCGACGGTCGCTATCTAGGCGGCATCCGGCCGCATCACCTGACCATCGAAACCGGCACGGCCACCGGCGGCACCGGCTTTGCGGCGGTCATCAGCCTGACCGAGGTCACCGGGTCGGAAACCTACATCCACGCCGATGTCGGCGACGACCGGATCATCGCCCTCGTCCACGGGGTGCGCCGCCACGAGACCGGCGAGGCTATCCGCCTGTCATTCGATCCCGCCCGCCTCCTCGTCTTCGACGAGACCGGCCACGCCGTCGCGGCGCCCGCGCGACAGACGGCCTGAGGAGAACGCCATGGCCCGCATCCGCCTCGATCACATCCGCCACGCCTATTCGCCCGCCTTGGCGGCGGCCGACACCTACGCCCTGCGCGAAGTGCACCACACCTTCGACGACGGCGGCGCCTATGCGCTGCTCGGCCCCTCCGGGTGCGGGAAGACGACACTCCTCAACATTATCTCCGGCCTGCTGACGCCCTCGGAAGGCAGCGTCCTGTTCGGCGATCAGGACGTGACCATGCTGACGCCGGAGGCGCGCAACATCGCCCAGGTGTTCCAGTTTCCGGTCATCTACGACACCATGACGGTGCGCGAGAACCTCGCCTTCCCGCTGAAGAACCGCAAGGTGCCGGCCGCCGAGATCCGGACCCGCGTCCAGGACATGATCGGCCGCATCGGGCTCGAGGCCAAGGCCGACCGCAAGGCGCGCGGCCTGACCGCCGACGAGAAGCAGAAGATCTCCCTCGGCCGCGGCCTCGTGCGTTCCGACGTCAACGCCATCCTCTTCGACGAGCCGCTGACCGTCATCGACCCGCACATGAAGTGGCAGCTGCGCTCCGAGCTGAAGCAGCTCCACCGCGAATTCGCGATGACCATGATCTACGTGACCCACGACCAGACCGAGGCGCTGACCTTCGCCGACAAGGTCATGGTCATGTATGAGGGCGAGGTCGTCCAGATCGGCACGCCCGAAGAGCTGTTCGAGCGGCCCCAGCATACCTTCGTCGGCTATTTCATCGGCTCGCCGGGCATGAACGTCCTGCCCTGCCGGATCGACGGCGGCGACGCGATGGTCGCCGACATGCGGATCGCCCTGCCGGGCGGACGCGCCGCCTATGCCTCCGGCGCGCGGACCGAGCTCGGCATCCGGCCAGAATTCGTCACCATCGTCAGCCGCGGCGACAGCGACGCGGTGCCGGTGACCATCGACAAGGTCGAGGATATCGGCTCGGAGCGCATCGTGCGGGCGCGGCTCGGCGACCATCCGCTCAGCGCGATCGTGCGCGAGGGCGTGGCCATCCCCACAGACGCCGCCATGCGCTTCGCGCCCGACGCGCTCAATCTCTATGCCGATTCCCGGCTGGTCGCACGGGTCTAGGGAGGACGCACATGGACAAGACCTGGAACAACAAAGCCTGGTTCATGGTCACGCCGGTGCTGGTGCTGGTCGCCTTCTCCGCCGTGATCCCGCTGATGACCGTGGTCAATTACGCGGTCCAGGACACCTTCGGGAACAACCAGTTCTTCTGGTACGGCACCGACTGGTTCGAGGAGGTGCTCACCTCCGCGCGCTTCCACGACGCGCTGATGCGCAACCTGGTGTTCTCGGCCATCATCCTCACCATCGAGGTGCCCCTGGGCATCCTCGTCGCGCTGGCCATGCCCCGCAAGGGCATCTGGGTGCCCGTGTGCCTCGTCCTGATGGCGCTGCCGCTGCTGATCCCCTGGAACGTCGTCGGCACGATCTGGCAGGTCTTCGCACGCACCGACATCGGCCTGTTCGGCTACACGCTCGATGCGATCGGCCTCGACTACAATTACGTCCAGGACTCGTTCGATGCCTGGGTCACCGTCATCATCATGGATGTCTGGCACTGGACAAGCCTCGTCGTCCTGCTCTGTTACGCCGGCCTCGTCTCGATCCCGGACGCCTACTACCAGGCCGCCAAGATCGACGGCGCGTCGCGCTGGGCGGTGTTCCGCTACATCCAGCTGCCCAAGATGGGGCGCGTGCTGCTGATCGCCGTGCTGCTGCGCTTCATGGACTCGTTCATGATCTACACCGAGCCCTTCGTGGTGACCGGCGGCGGTCCGGGCAACGCCACCACCTTCCTGTCGATCGATCTGGTGAAGCTTGCCCTCGGCCAGTTCAATCTCGGCGAGGCGGCGGCGATGTCGCTGATCTACTTCCTGATCATCCTGGCCCTGTCGTGGGTGTTCTACACCATCATGACCAATGTCGGCACCGAGCGGCCGATGAAGGGAGGCGACCATGACTGACGCAACCGCCAGCCAGCGCGCGGTCGAGGCCCCGGGCGCCGGCGCCGTGCCGCCGACGGGCCGCTCCGAGACCGCGATCGCCCGGCGTGCCCGCCGGAAATCCGGCGGCTTCCGCTGGAAGGCGCTGATCCCGATCCTCTACATCGTCTTCCTGCTCCTGCCGATCTACTGGTTGGTCAACATGAGCTTCAAGACCAACCAGGAGATCCTCAGCGGGCTGACGCTGTTCCCCGACAACCCGACCCTGCGCAACTACGCCGTGATCCTGACCGATCCGTCCTGGTACAACGGCTACATCAACTCGATCATCTATGTCGTTCTGAACATGGTGATCTCGGTGTCCGTTGCGCTGCCGGCAGCCTATGCCTTCTCGCGCTTCCGCTTCCTGGGTGACAAGCACCTGTTCTTCTGGCTCTTGACCAACCGCATGGCGCCGCCGGCGGTGTTCGCCCTGCCCTTCTTCCAGCTCTATTCGGCCTTCGGCCTGATCGACACGCATATCGCCGTGGCGCTCGCCCACTGCCTGTTCAACGTCCCGCTGGCGGTGTGGATCCTGGAAGGCTTCATGTCCGGCGTGCCCAAGGAGATCGACGAGACGGCCTATATCGACGGCTATTCGTTCCCGCGCTTCTTCTTTAAGATCTTCACGCCGCTGATCGCCAGCGGCATCGGGGTCGCGGCGTTCTTCTGCTTCATGTTCTCCTGGGTCGAACTGCTGATCGCCCGAACCCTCACCGTGACCGACGCCAAGCCGATCTCGGCGATCATGACGCGCACGGTCTCGGCCTCCGGCCTCGACTGGGGCGTCCTGGCCGCCGCCGGCGCCCTGACCATCATTCCCGGCGCGATCGTGATCTGGTTCGTGCGCAACTACATCGCCAAGGGCTTCGCCCTGGGGAGGGTGTGATGCGGGTCGCAGCCAGCATCAGAACCAGCCCGTCAGTCGGTGATGTCCTCGATGCCGAGCTTAAGCGCGGCCGCCAGGGCTTTGAGCGTCGACAGCCGCGGGTCGATCTTGCGGCTCTCGATGTCGCTGACGCTCGCCGCCCGCACCCCCGCCTTCGCCGCAAGCTCCGCCTGCGTCAGGCCGACCGACTTGCGCCAGGCCGCCAGCGGATGGAGCGTGCCGTCCAGCGATGCCAGGACGAGTTCCGCAGGCATCGACGGCGCGTCTTCGTTATCGAGGCGAGCCTGCTCGGCGAGCGCAGCATCTCCGGCATCCTCGAGGAACGTGTGGTATTCCTCCTCGGTCAGGACGATGAACTTCTCGCCCTTGAGGTTCGTCGCCTTGTTCATGATATCTCTCCTTCAGCGGTACACGTCTCGCCGATGGGCGATACGCACCACGTAAATCCCATCGACCAGTTCGAAAACGGCGCGCCAGTTGCCGTGTCGGAGGCGGTAAGATCGCCCTCCTACAAGCTTGATGACATCGCCGTTTCCCGTCTCGGCATAGCGGACGAGTTTGACGACAAGTGCGTTTCGGTCGGCAGTCGGCATTTCTCGCAAGCCTTTGCGCGCCTCGCTGCTGAAACGTATTTCCATACCTTATCCCGTAACCTAACGCGAAAAATATACGCTTTAGCGGAAAAGCAGGCAAGGGGAATTCAGCGATGATCGACCTGTCATGGATGGCCTGGACCTGGCCGACCGCGATCTTCTTCATCGTGATCTTCACTCTCATCGCCCTGATGGGCGTCTGGGAGCGCGTCTCGCCCGGCGGCAATCCGCGCGTTGGGATATTGCGCTTCGAGACCACACGCGGCGACCGGCTGTTCGTGTCGCTGCTCGGCTCGGCCTTCATCTGCCTCGGCTGGCTGTGGGGCGTCGACCTGCCGCTCTGGTATGCGCTCGGCCTCTGCGCCGTCTTCTTCGTTCTGGTTTTCCGGCTCGTCTGACGGGCCGGAACCGGGCCACGCCGCGTCGTCGCCGGTCGACGTGGACATGCCCAATGCTCGCACCGGCGAACACACTGGGAGGACTTTCAACATGATGAAACGATATCTGATGGGAACCGCCGCCACCCTGGCGATCGCCATCGCCGCAGGACCGGCGATGGCCGACATGGAGGCCGCCAAGCAGTTCCTGGACGCCGAGATCGGCGATCTCTCCACGCTGTCGCGCGAGGACCAGGAAAAGGAGATGCAGTGGTTCATCGACGCCGCCCAGCCCTACCAGGGCATGGAGATCAAGGTCGTCTCCGAGACCATCACCACCCATGAATACGAGTCCAAGGTGCTGGCCCCGGCCTTCACCGCGATCACCGGCATCAATGTCAGCCACGACCTGATCGGCGAGGGCGACGTCGTCGAGAAGCTGCAGACGCAGATGCAGTCGGGCGAGAACATCTACGACGCCTACATCAACGATTCCGACCTCATCGGCACCCACTGGCGCTACCAGCAGGCACGCAGCCTGACCGACTGGATGGAAGGCGAAGGCAAGGACGTCACCAATCCCGGTCTCGACCTCGACGACTTCATCGGCAAGTCGTTCACCACGGCGCCGGACGGCGAAATGTACCAATTGCCCGACCAGCAGTTCGCCAATCTCTACTGGTTCCGCAATGACTGGTTCAACGACGAGAAGAACAAGGCCGACTTCAAGGCAAAGTACGGCTACGAGCTCGGTGTGCCGGTGAACTGGTCGGCCTATGAGGACATCGCCGAGTTCTTCACCGGCCGGGACCTCTCTCACATGGGTGTCGACGGCACGGTCTATGGCCACATGGACTACGGCAAGAAGGACCCGTCGCTCGGTTGGCGCTTCACCGATGCCTGGCTGTCCATGGCCGGCAATGGCGACAAGGGCATTCCGAACGGCGTCCCGGTCGACGAATGGGGGATCCGCGTCAACGAGCAGAGCCAGCCGACCGGCTCATGCGTCGCGCGCGGTGGCGACACCAACGGCCCGGCCGCGGTCTACGCCATCGAGAAATATCTCGACTGGCTAAAGGCCTATGCCCCGCCGGAGGCCCAGGGCATGACATTCTCCGAATCCGGTCCCGTTCCGGCGCAGGGCCAGATCGCCCAGCAGATCTTCTGGTACACCGCCTTTACCGCCGACATGGTCAAGGACGGGCTCCCCGTGGTTGACGAGGAGGGCAACCCGAAATGGCGCATGGCTCCCTCACCGCACGGCGTCTACTGGGTCGATGGCATGAAGCTCGGCTATCAGGATGCCGGTTCCTGGACCTTGATGAAGTCGACGCCCGTCGATCGCGCCAAGGCGGCCTGGCTCTACGCCCAGTTCGTCACCTCCAAGACCGTCGACGTGAAGAAGAGCCACGAAGGTCTGACCTTCATTCGCGAGTCGACCATCCGCGACGACAGCTTTACCGAGCGGGCGCCGAAACTCGGCGGCCTCGTCGAGTTCTATCGTTCGCCGGCCCGCATCCAGTGGACGCCGACGGGCACGAACGTGCCCGACTATCCCAAGCTCGCGCAGCTTTGGTGGCAGGCGATTGGCGATGCCGCCTCGGGCGCCAAGACCGCCCAGGAAGCCATGGACGCTCTCTGCGCCGAGCAGGAGAGCATTCTGGAGCGGCTCGAGCGGGCCGGCATCCAGGGCGACATCGGCCCGAAGCTCAACGAGGAGCATGATATGGCGTATTGGGTCGAGCAGGCCAAGGCAAACGGCAACATCGCGCCGCAGCCCGAGAAGGAGACCGAAAAGGAACAGCCACAGACAGTCTCCTACGACGAACTGGTGAAGAGCTGGGCCGACGCGAGCGCGGCGATGCCGCCGGAGGGGCGCGCGACGGACGTCGCGCCCGTCACGGGCGATGCGCCGGCTGAAAAGCCGGCCGCTCAGTAATCCGGGGAAGTTCGGAGGAAAAAGAAAGCCGGGCTCGCCCCGGCTTTCCACTGCGTATGAGATGAGCATCAAAGGGTGACACGATGTCCGGATACGTTCTCGCCATCGACCAGGGCACGACGTCGACCCGCGCCATCGTCTTCGACGATGGGTTTCACATCCGCGGTCTCGGCCAGCAGGAATTTCCGCAGCATTTTCCCCGTTCCGGCTGGGTCGAGCACGATCCCGAGGACATCTGGTCCTCGACGCTTGTCACCATCCGCTCGGCGCTCGCCGACGCCTCCCTTTCGGCCTCCGACATCGCCGCCATCGGCATCACCAACCAGCGTGAGACCACGCTGATCTGGGACCGCGACACCGGCCGGCCGATCCACAACGCCATCGTCTGGCAGGACCGCCGCACCGCCGAATTCTGCCGCAATCTTGTCGCCGACGGGCACGAGGCGGAGATCACGCGCAAGACCGGCCTCGTAGTCGATCCCTATTTCGCCGGCACCAAGATCGCCTGGCTCCTCGACAATGTAGACGGCGCGCGCGCACGGGCCGAGGCCGGCAAGCTCGCCTTCGGCACCGTCGACAGCTTCCTGCTCTGGCGGCTGACCGGCGGCAGGGTCCATGCGAGCGACGCCACCAATGCCTGCCGCACGATGCTCTTCGACATCGCGGCGAATGACTGGGACGACGATCTCCTGGCGTTGCTGAAGGTGCCGCGCGCGCTCCTGCCCGAGGTGAAGGATTGCGACGCCGCCTTCGGGACCACCGACCCGGCCCTGCTGGGCGCCGCCATCCCGATCTGCGGCATGGCCGGGGACCAGCATGCCGCGACGCTCGGCCAGGCCTGCTTCCGGCCCGGCATGCTGAAATCGACCTATGGCACCGGCTGCTTCGCCGTCCTCAACACCGGGGAGACCCGCGTGCCCTCCTCCAACCGCCTGCTGACGACGATCGCCTATCGGCTGGCCGGCCGCACGACCTTCGCGCTGGAAGGCTCGATCTTCGTCGCCGGCGCCGCCGTGCAATGGCTGCGCGACGGCCTCGGTCTCGTCGACCGGGCCGATCGCACCGGCCCCATGGCCGATGCCGCCGACGACGCCCAGGATGTCTACATGGTCCCCGCCTTCACCGGCCTCGGCGCCCCCTGGTGGGACGCGGAGGCGCGCGGCGCAATCTACGGTCTCACCCGCAAGACCGGTCCGAACGAATTCGCCCGCGCGGCGCTCGAATCCGTCTGCTTCCAGACCGCCGACCTCCTGTCGGCCATGCGAAAGGACTGGAACGGCGCCAACGACACGATTCTGCGCGTCGACGGCGGCATGGTCGCGTCCGACTGGACCATGCAGCGCCTCGCCGACATTCTCGCGGCTCCCGCCGACCGCCCGGTCGTGCTGGAGACGACGGCACTCGGCGCCGCCTGGGTCGCCGGACAGAAGGCCGGCGTCTGGCCCGACATGGACGGCTTTGCCGAACGCTGGCATCTCGAACGCCGCTTCGAGCCGCACATGGACCCCGTCACCCGCGGCCGCAAGCTCGCCGGCTGGGCCGATGCCGTCCGCCGCACGCTGACATAGGGGCGGCGCCGATGGACAGGCGGATATCGCGTCACTAGATTGCGGATATCCACATGTTGGGGGGAGGTTCGAATGCCTCTGTTCGTGAAGGATCCGGAAGTTGGCGAACTGGCCGACCGTCTGGCTTCGCTGAAGGGTGTCACGAAGACCGAGGCGGTTCGACAGGCCCTTCGCCATGAGATCACGGCACGCCCAACCGTTCCCGACGCGACGTCCCCCTATGTTCGCGGAACCCTGAGCGTGGTGGACGATTTCCACGAGCGGTATGGGCCACCGACTGGAAACGCTGACAAGGCTTGGATCGACAGCCTCTATGAAGACGGCTGATGTTCGTCGACGCCTCGGTGCTCTGTGCACTCCTCGCCAAGGAGGCCGATGCCGCCTTCCTTTATACCCGGCTGGAAAGCGGTTCGACCCGGATCACGTCCCCCATGGCTGTCTGGGAAGCATCGATTTCGCTCACGCGGATCATGAAGATTGTACCCTCCGTCGCTCACGAATTCGTCCGCGATGAGTGCCGCCGGCATCGATCTCGTCGCCATCCCTCCTGTCGCGACCTCGACCGCCATCGAAGCCTATGCCCGCTACGGCAAGGGCCGACACCCGGCGGCGCTGAATTTCGGCGATTGCTTCGCCTATGCCTGCGCGCGCCATTTCAACCTGCCGTTGCTCTTCAAGGGCGACGATTTCGCCCGCACGGACATCCGTCCGGCCTGACGACCATCCCCCATTCGGGCAGCCCGCCGCACGCCATCGCGGAATCGATCCCGACCGTTGACCTTTGCCGCGCGATCCGGTCTGTCGTCAGCCGAAACCGGCGCCCCACCCGGCTGCCGCCCCGATCGATCCGCAAGAGATTTGCCATGGCCACCAAGGACATCGTCTATGTCGCCCTGTTCGCTGCCCTGATGGCGGTACTCGGCGTATTCCCGCCGCTGATGATTCCGGCGCTCGGCATTCCCATCACCGCCCAGTCCATGGGCCCGATGCTGATGGGCGGCATCCTCGGTGCGCGGCGCGGCGGCCTGTCGATGCTGCTGTTCCTCACCCTCGTTGCGGTCGGCCTGCCGCTCCTGTCCGGCGGTCGCGGCGGGCTGGCGCCCTTCGTCGGACCCTGGTCGGGCTTCATCTATGGCTGGGTCGCCGCCAGCCTCGTCATCGGCTGGCTGACCGAGCGCTGCTGGAACCGCCTGTCCTTTCCGCTGGCCTTCGGCATCGCCGTCCTCGGCGGCATCGGCGTAGTCTATCTGGTTGGCGTCCCCTGGTATTCGGCCATGTCGGGCATGGGCCTGCGCGAAGCCTTCGTCGGCTCCGCCCTGGCCTTCATTCCCGGCGACCTGATCAAGGCGGGCGTCGCGGCGGCGGTCATCGTTACCGTGCGGCGCGCCTATCCGCTGATCGCGCCGCGCGCTGCCAGCCGCCCGGTTTGAGCCGGCAGCGCAGGATGGTCGCCCCGTGATCGCGCTGACCGGCGTTGCGGCCGAACGCGGCGGTCGCCGCGTCCTGTCGGGCCTGGACCTGACCCTCGGCGAGCGCCGGATCGCGATCATCGGCGCCAACGGATCCGGCAAGAGCACCTTCGCGCGCCTGCTCAACGGTCTCGTCCTGCCCAGCGAGGGCAGCGTCACCGTCGACGGCCTCGACACCCGGTCCAGCGGCAAGGACGTGCGCCGTCAGGTCGGCTTCGTCTTCCAGAACCCCGACAACCAGATCGTCTATCCGACCGTCGCCGAGGACATCGCCTTCGGGCTGAAAGGCCGCGGGCTGGACCGCCAGGCGATCGACGCGCGGGTGGCGGCGACGCTCGACCGCTTCGGCATGGCCGGCATGGACGACCGCCTGGCCCACGAACTGTCGGGGGGCGAGCGGCAGATGCTGGCACTCGCCGGCGTCATGGCGATGGCGCCGCGCTGGCTGGTCATGGACGAGCCGACGACGCTGCTCGACCTGCGCAATACGCGCCGGGTCATGGAGGCCATTGCGGCGCTCGACCAGCACGTCGTCTTCGTCACCCATGATCTCGAACTGATCGCCGGCTTCGACCGGGTGCTGGTGTTCGAGGCCGGGCGCCTCGTCGCCGATGCCGCGCCTGCCGAGGCGATTGCCGCCTACCGGGCCATCGCAGGATGATCGCCGGCCTCTACCGGCCCGGCACCAGCCCGGTGCACCGGGCCCGCGCCGGCACCAAGCTCGCAGCTCTGCTGGGCCTCGGCACGCTGCTCTTTGTCATAGCCGATCCGTGGCTCGCGGCCGCCGCGCTGGTCCTCACCCTGGCCGCGCACGGGCTGGCGCGCATCCCAGCGCCCGTCGCCTTAGCCCAGATCCGTCCGGCCCTGTGGATCCTCGCCATCCTCTTTGCAGTGCAGGCCTGGCTGGTCGGCCTCGACGCCGCCCTCCTGTTGGTGCTGCGCTTTGCGGCGCTGATCCTGGCGGCTGCCCTCGTCACCCTGACGACGCGCACCGCCGAACTCGTGGCGGTGATCGAATGGGCGCTGTCGCCGCTCGGCCGTCTCGGCGTCGACGTGGCCAAGGTTGGCCTCGCCATCTCCCTTGCCATCCGCTTCATTCCCGCCGTCGCAGCGATCGTCGAGGAGGTGCGCGAGGCCCAGCGCGCCCGCGGCCAGGATCGCAGCATGATCGCCCTGGCGGTGCCGGTAATCATCCGGCTTCTCAAGATGGCCGACGAGATCGCCGAGGCGATCGACGCACGTTCCTGACGGGAGAAATTCCCGTTCTGCGATAGGGCGTGACGGGCCGCACCCGGGCGCGCTAGATGAGGGCGGGCACGCAGAAGGATCACGGGAGGATCTGTCATGCGAGGAATTCGGGCGACGCTCTGCGCCGCGCTGGCTCTGGCGTTTTCGACGACGTTCGCTGCGGCTCAGGACGGGACATCCCTCGAGCCCGTGCGGATCGGCGTCCTGAAATACGGCACAGTCAACTGGGAACTCGACGCCATGAAGCGCGCCGGGCTCGACACCGAGCATGGCGTGGATGTGGAGATCGTGCCTTTCGCCGGCGAGGATGCCTCCAACGTGGCCCTGCAGGCGGGCTCGGTCGACATGATCGTCTCCGACTGGCTCTGGGTGTCGCGCCAGCGGGCGACCGGGGCCGACTTCACCTTCGTGCCCTATTCCACCTCGGTCGGATCGATGATGGTGCCGGGCGACAGCGACATCGCCGATCTCGGCGACCTGACGGGCAAGACCATCGGTGTCGCCGGCGGGCCGCTCGACAAGAACTGGCTGCTGATCCAGGCGCTCGCGCAGAAGGAACACGGCATCGATCTCGCTGCCGAAAGCGAGATCGCCTATGCGGCACCACCCTTGCTGGCCGAGAAGGCGCGCACGGGCGAACTCGATGCGGTCCTCAATTACTGGCACTACGCTGCCCGGCTGGAGGCGCAGGGGTTCCGCACGCTGATCTCCGGCACCGACGCGGCAATTGCGATGGGAACAACCGGCCCTGTCGCTTCCATCGGCTGGGTCTTCAGCGACGCCTTTGCCGAGAACAATCCGGAAGCAGTCGAAGGCTTCCTTGCCGCCGACGAGGCCACCAAGGAACTGCTTGCCAGCTCCGACGAGGCTTGGGAGGCGCTGAAGCCCCTGATGAATGCCGAGGACGAGGCGACCTTCCGCACGCTTCGCGAGCGCTACCGCGAGGGCATTCCCACCCGCAGCCGCGCCGACGAGGCGGTCGACACGGCCAGGCTCTACGAGCTTCTGGCGGAGATCGGCGGGCCGAAGCTGGTCGGCCCGTCCGACGTGCTGGTGGACGGAACCTACTTTATCGGCGACGGGAATGATTCCTGACGCAGCGGCCGGCGAGCGCAGCACGCCATCCGCCGGCATCGCCCCCGCCCTGGTGACGGCGCTTTCGCTGCTGGGCCTCCTGGCAGTCTGGTGGATCGCGGCCATCGTCATCGACAGTCGCGTGCTGCCGGGGCCGCCGGCGGTGCTCGACGCCTTCTGGCGCGATGCCGTCACCGGCGAACTGTTCTATCACCTGGCCATGACGCTGATGCGCGTGGCCGCGGCCTTCGCCATCGCCATGATCGTGGGCTCGGCCTTCGGCATGTATCTCGGCATGTCCCCCCGGGCCGACCGCTTCTTCGATCCGTGGCTGATCCTGTTCCTCAACATCCCGGCACTGGTGGTGATCGTCCTCGCCTATATCTGGTTCGGCCTCAACGAGGCGGCAGCGATCGGCGCCATCGCGGTCAACAAGATCCCCAATGTCGTCGTCACCATGCGCGAGGGGGCCCGGGCGCTGGACCGCGGCCTGGGCGAGATGGCTTCGGTCTATCGCTTCGGGCGCTGGCGGACCCTGCGCCACGTGGTGCTGCCGCAGCTTCAGCCCTATTTCGCGGCCGCGTCCCGCTCGGGGATCGCGCTGATCTGGAAGATCGCCCTGGTAGTCGAACTCCTCGGCCGGTCCAACGGCGTCGGCTTCCAGATCCATCTCTATTTCCAGCTTTTCGACGTCGCGGCCATTCTCGCCTACACGCTGGCCTTCGTCGGCGTCATGCTCCTGATCGAGTTCCTGCTTGTTCAACCCCTCGAAGCCCATTCCATCCGCTGGCGCGCCCGGCCCGCTTGACGTCCTGATCCGCGGCAAGGTGTTCACGGCGATCGACGGCATGCGCCTTGCCGCGATCGACGAGATCGCCTTCGCCGCGCCCGCCGGCAGCTTCACGACGCTGATCGGCCCGTCCGGCTGCGGCAAGACCACGACGCTGCGGATCATCCTGGGTCTCGACCGGGATTTTTCCGGCCATGTCCGGCTGCCGGCCGAGGACGGGCGCATCGCCGCCGTGTTCCAGGAGCCGCGCCTCCTGCCCTGGCGCACCGTCGAGCAGAATGTTCGCCTCGCCCTGCCCGAAGCCCTGACCGGCGCCGATCTCGACGCCCTGTTCGAGACGCTGGGCCTGGCCGCGATGCGCGGTCGCTATCCCGGCGAACTCTCGCTGGGCCTAGCCCGCCGGGCGGCCCTGGCCCGGGCCTTCGCCATCCAGCCGGCGCTGCTGCTCCTCGACGAGCCCTTCGTCTCCCTCGACGAGGCGACGGCCAACCGCCTGCGCGCCCTGTTGATGGAGGTGTGGTCGGCGCGCCCGACGACGGCGCTGATGGTCACCCACAATCTGCGCGAGGCGGTCGAACTCTCGGACCGCATCGTCTTCCTCACCGAGCGACCCGCTAGGGTGCGCGGCATCCACGACATCGACACCCCGCGATCGCGGCGGGACGCCGGCTGGCGCGAGGATATGATCAAGGCCATCGACGCCCGCTTTCCGGGCGTCCTGTAGCTGTCGGCATCCTATAGCGCGAGTGCTGCGCCCCGTCTCAGCGTTCGGCGCTCGGCGAGCCGGCCGGCGCGGCGACCAGCGCGAAGCGGATCGTCACCGCCTTGTCGAGATACTGGCCCGTCGGATCGTTGGACACGCCGAGATCGAAGGCGGTGCGATCGACCGTCGCCGAGCCCGCCGCCACATGCGCGGTGCCATCCGCGTTCTCATCGAAGGTGAAGGGCACCGTCACCGGCAGGCTCTTGCCCTTGATCGTCAGCGTCCCCTCGGCCGCATAGCCGGCGTCGGCGGCACGAAACTGCGAGAGCACCAGCGTCGCGGTCGGATGGGTGTCGCTGTCAAATCCGTCCTTGCCCTGCACCTGCGGCGCCACGAAGCTGTTGTCGACGGTGATCGAGGCCGTGTCGATGGTGACCGTCGCCTGTGCGCGCTCCAGCGCATCGGGCGAAAACCGCACATCCGCCTGCCACGCGCCGACGGTCCCGGTCAGCGGTTTCCCGGAAAACTGCGCGGCAAAGTCGAGGCGGCTCTCGGCCGCATCCACGATCCAGTCACCCGCCGCGCCCTGGGGTGTCGCGGCGGCAGGACGTGCGACCCCGCTGCCGCTTGAGGTGGCCAGGTCCGCCTGCCCTGCGAGCAGCCCGCCGCCGAGCGCCGCCACGATGATCGCCAAAGCGATGGGGATACCCACCAGCCGCGTCTGCGGTCGCGCCAAGCCGCCATGCGGCAGCATGCGGGAGAAGGACGGCACGGCGTCGACGAGCGAGTGCTTCAGCGCGCCCGCCAAATGCAGGACGAGCAGACCGAGAAACGACAGCGCCAGCCATTTGTGGGCGAAGCCGAGACCATCCTCGATCTGTCCGGCCTCGATCTGTCCGGGCGCAACGGACGGCAGGAGCGCGTCCACCGGCAGGTGCGGCCATTCCAGGCTTTCCAGCAGGAAGAGATAGGTCGGAATGCCTGCCGCCGCGGCCGACACCAGCATCCAGCCCGACAACGGCACGATCAGCATCAGGGCGTAGAAGCCCAGATGAACCAGGCTGGACGCCGCGCGCTCGTCCCGCGAGGTGATCGGCGCCAGCGCCGGCGGCGGGTTCACCAGGCGCCAGGCGATCCGCGCCAGGGTCAGGCACAGGACGAGGATGCCGATGGTCTTGTGCCACTGGAACAGCGCGAAACGCAGCGCATCCGGCATGGCATCCAGATGCACCATCGCCAGGCCGACCGCGAGCTGGAACAGGATCGCCAGCGCGATCGTCCAGTGCAGCAGGATCGCGCCGAGGCTGTAGCGCGTATAGGCCTGCGTCCAGGTGGTGGTTGAAGACACGCTCATGGGAATCTCCGGTCGCAGGAAATGTCAGCGGCAGCTGGGTTTGGAGACATACGGGCGGGCGGCCGGCTGGGCGGCGCCGGGGACGCGCAATGCGTCTTGCCCTGGCGGTCTTACCGCCGGTGCTGATGTCCGGCAGGCGACGCGTTCAGGGGCAAGCGGCGGGACGCCAGACGCGCCCCGCCTGCGGAGATCAGGACTGAGGAACGAATTCCGCCTCGATCTCCAGGACGACGTCGGCGGCGACCGGGCCGGCCAGCGCGTCGATGCCGTATGCGGTGCGGTCGATGGTCATCGCGCCCGAGAAGCCGACGGCCGGCTGCTTGGACATCGGATGCGGGTTCAGCGCGGTGTTGAAGGTGACGTCCAGCGTCTCCTCGCGGGTCTGGCCGTTGAGGGTCAGGTCGCCTGTCACCGTGCCGGTGTTGTCGCCGGTGACCTCGATCGACTTCGACACGAAGGTGATCTCGGGGAATTTCGCCGCGTTCAGGAACATGTCGCTGGCGATCTCGGCGTCGAAATCCTTGTCGTCGGCCGGATAGTTCGTGTCGACGGAGGCCGGATCGATCGTGGCGGTCAGGCTCGACTGCGCCGGATTCGCCGGATCAAGCTCCAGCGTGGCGGAAATCGTCGAGAAACGGCCGATATAGGTCGACAGGCCGAAATGCTTCACCTTCCAAAGAACATTGGTGTGCAGCGGGTCGGTGACGTAGGTTCCGGCGGGTACGTCGATGCTCTCGGCATGAACGGAGCCGGCAAGGCAAAGTGCGGCGACGGTGGTCAACAAGAAACGCATGGAAACTCCTCTGGGACAGAAAGCCTCTGGGGCTGGGAATAGACTACGGATTTTTTGCACCGCAAAAAGGTCTTCGCACCGCGACAGACTGTTCAGGGTGCTCCTGTCGGCCATCACGACCGTGCGGCCACGGAAAGCCTGCGATAAGCCTTCCGCGATTGCGCCCACCGCTTGACCTCCGGGCGCCCGCATCCGAATTTCATTTCCATGAATGCGATTCGATCCGTCTGCGTCTATTGCGGTTCCTCCGCCGGCCGCAATCCCCTCTATCTCGACAGCGGCCGCCGGCTCGGCGAGGCGATCGGGGCTGCCGGCATGCGCCTTGTCTATGGCGGTGGCACCCGCGGCATCATGGGTGCGGTCGCCGCGGGCGTGACCGCCAGCGGCGGGGCCGTCACCGGAATCATCCCGCGCTTCCTCATCGACATGGAGGCGACAGAGAGCGAGCTGACCCGGCTGGACGAACTGATCGTCACCGAGGACATGCATGCCCGCAAGCACCAGATGTTCGAGCGATCCGACGCCTTCGTGGCGCTGCCGGGCGGGATCGGCACACTGGAGGAACTCATCGAGATCCTCACCTGGAGCCAGCTCGGCCGGCACGAAAAGCCGGTGATCGTCGCCAATGTCGGCGGCTTCTGGGACCCGCTGTCGCGGCTGATGGATCACATGAGCGCCGAGGGCTTCATCCACACCGCCCATCAGGTGCGCCCGCTGGTCATCGACGACGTCGACGCCGTGGTCCCTGAACTGGTCCGTGCCCTCACTGGCGACGACGAGCATCGTCGCGGCCGGCCGGAGATTGTCGAGAAGCTCTGACGACCCGCCCCCGGCGCACAGCATAGCTCTCGACAGGCTGTTTGGACCGCCCGGCTATGCCGCGGCGCGCGCTGTCGCTTGCGCAGACGCGCTACTGTCCTACATCCGGAGGCGAAGCGGCACGCGGCCGCAACGCCCCTCCCCGTCAGACCGACAGCAGAACGACAAGGACATTGCGCATGGCCGAGAAGCGCTCGACCCCGAAGATCGAGGTCCGCACCGCCGAAAAGAGCGATGTCGCCGACATCATCGCCCTCTCCTCCAAGGTCTTCAAGGACGAAGCGCCCTATACGCGCGGCATGATTCTCGGCCAGCTCTCGGCCTTTCCCGAAGGCCAGTTCGTCGTTGTCTATGAAGGCGAGATCGTCGGCTATGCGGCGACCATGATCCTGGCCGAGGAGAAGGCGCTCGGCCAGCACAGTTGGGTCGAGGTCACCGGCGGCGGCTATGCCGCGATGCACGACCGCAAGGGTGAATGGCTCTACGGCACGGAGATCTGCGTCGATCCCGACCGGCGGCGGCTGCGCATCGGCAAGCGGCTCTACGACGCCCGCCGGCGCCTGTGCCAGGATCTCGACCTGAAGGGCATCGCCTTCGGCGGCCGCATGCCCGGCTACCAGCGCCATGCCAAGAAGGTCGGCTCCCCGGAAGCCTATCTGGAGGCTGTGAAGGCCAACGACATCAAGGACCCGGTCGTCTCGTTCCATCTGAGCGCCGGCTTCGAGCCGAAGGGGCTGCTGAAGGACTATTATCCGCGCGACACGGCGTCGGGCGGATACGGCGTGCTGATGATCTGGCCCAACCCATATTACGATCCGGCCCGCGAGGAGCAGCCGGTCAATCGCGGCAATCCCGACATGGTGCGCATCGTCACCGTGCAGATGAAGGCGCGGAAGATCGACAAGCCGCAGGATTTCTACGATGCGGTCGAATATTTCGTCGATGTCGCATCGGAATATGGCGGCGACTTCGTCGTCTTCCCCGAACTCTTCACGCTGATGCTCTTGTCCTGCGAGCCGGAGGAGCTGAAGCCCGACGCCGCCATCCAGCGTCTGACCGAGCACACGCCCGACTTCGTCGAGCGGCTGAGCGAGATGTCGATCCGGCGCAACATCAACATCATCGGCGGCAGCCACGCCACCAAGACCGACGACGGCGACATCCAGAATGTCGGCTATGTCTTCCTGCGCGACGGCTCGGTGCACGAGCGCGAGAAGACTCATCCGACGCCGAACGAGCGGCAATACTGGCAGATCAAGGGTGGCGATCCCACCGACACGATCGAGACCGACTGCGGGCCGATCGGCATCATGATCTGCTACGATTCGGAGTTTCCGGAGGTCGCGCGGCGCCTGACCGACCAGGGCGCACGCATCCTCTTCGTGCCGTTCAACACCGACACCCGCCATGGCTATCTGCGCGTGCGCTATTGCTGCCAGGCCCGGGCGATCGAGAACCAGTGCTACGTGGTGACGTCCGGCATGACCGGCAATCTGGCGAATGTCGACAATCTCGACATCGAATACGCTCAGTCCGGCATCTTCACGCCCTGCGACTTCCCCTTCGCCCGCGACGGCATCGCCGCCGAGGCATCGGAGAACATCGAGATGGTCACCGTGGCCGACCTCAATCTGGCGACGCTCAACTGGGCCCGCTACGAGGGCTCGGTGCGCAATCTGCGCGACCGGCGGCTCGATCTCTACAAGGTGCGCTGGTCGGACGGCGGCTGAGCCCCCCGGCTCACGCCACCGGCGCGACGGCCGCGGCCCGCCGCCGCGCCCGTCCGTTGCGAAACAGCGCGATGGTGTAGAGCACCACGGCACTCCAGATCAGCGCGAAGGCGACCAGTTGCCAGCCGTTGAACGGCTCGTCGAACACGAAGACGGCCGTCAGGAACAGGAGCGTCGGCACCATGTATTGCAGGATGCCGATGGTCGAGTAATGCAGGAGCCGCGCCCCGGCGGCGAACAGCATCAGCGGGATCGCGGTCAGCGGTCCGGCGACGATCAGCATGGCCGCCACGTAGCCGCCGGACATGACGTGGTTCTGTCCGGGCAGGAAGGCGAGCAGCAGCACGCTCGGCAGGGCCAGCAGCGCCACCTCCAGGAAGAAGCCTTCGGTCGAGCCCACCGGCACCATCTTGCGCAACAGCCCGTAGGTGCCGAAGGAAAAAGCCAGGACGAGGGAGATCCAGGGCAGCCCGCCGGCCTTGATGGTGAGGATCGCCACCGCGGCGCCCGCCAGCGCGATCGCCGCCGCCTGAAGGCGGTTCGGCCGCTCGCCCAGGATCACGGCGCCGAGCAGCACGTTGACCAGCGGATTGATGTAGTAGCCCAGCGCCGCGTCCAGCGCGTGGTTGGACGCGATGGCATAGACATAGGTGCCCCAGTTGAACGAGATCAGCGAGGCTGTCAGGGCGGCCAGGGCCACCGTGCGCCACTGGGTGAAATGCCGCCAGACGCTGCCCAGCAGGCCCTGCCACCACAGGACGAGCATGGCGAAGGGGATCGCCCAGATCACCCGGTGCGCGACGATCTCGAAGGGTGAGACATGGCTCAGGAGCTTCATGTAGATCGGAAGGACCAGCCCCCAGATCGCATAGGCTCCCAGGGCATAGGCGAAGCCCTTGTTCGCGCTGCCGGCGGCTTGCATGGACGTGCTCGATCATAAGGATGGGTGACGGCTCGCTCTAGCAGAGCCGCCCCCTCGCCGACACCCGCTTTCTGGTGATCGCAGCGATCCGTATGGGTGATCGAGCCCGGGGCTGTCAGTCTCGCGCTGCGAAGCGGTCCGTCGCCCGGATCAGCCGGTCCAGGATCCCCGGCTCGTTATAGGCATGGCCGGCCCCTTCGATCAGGTGCAGGTCCGCCTCCGGCCAGGCCTTGTGCAGCCCCCAGGCGATGCGCGCCGGACACGGCATGTCGTAGCGCCCGTGGATGATCTCGCCGGGAATGCCGGCCAGGAGACGCGCGTCGCGCAGCAGCTGGCCCTCCTCCAGCCAGCCGCCGTGAACGAAGAAGTGATTTTCGATCCGCGCGAAGGCGACCGCGAAATGCGGGTCGGAGAAGTCGGCCGTCAGGTCCGCCGAGGGCAGGAGCGTGATGGTCTCGCCTTCCCACAGGCTCCACGCTTTGGCCGCCGCCAGTTGCTCGGCCGGATCCTCGCCGACCAGGCGCCGGCGATAGGCCATCATCATGTCGTCCCGCTCGCCCGGCGGGATCGGCGCCAGGAAGCGCTCCCATTTGTCGGGGAACATCTCCGACACGCCGAACTGATAGTACCAGGAGAGCTCCGCCCGGGTCAGCGTGTAGATGCCCCGCAGCACCAGGGCGTCGACCCGCATGCGATGGGTCTGGGCATAGGCGAGCGCCAGGGTCGAGCCCCAGGAACCGCCGAAGACCAGCCATGTCTCGGCACCGACCATCTCGCGCAGGCGCTCGATGTCGGCCACCAGATGCCACGTCGTGTTCGCCTCGAGTTCGGCATGGGGCGTCGAGCGGCCGCAGCCCCGCTGGTCGAAGAGCAGGATATCGTAGCGTTGCGGATCGAACAGCCGGCGATGGGCCGGCGAACAGCCGCCGCCGGGCCCGCCATGCAGGAACACCGCCGGCCGTGCCCCTTGCGTGCCGCAGCGCTCCCAGTAGATCCGGTGCCCGTCCCCGACCTCCAGCATGCCGCGAGCGTAGGGTTCGATCTCCGGATAGAGGCCCCGCAGGCCGCTCGTCTCGTCGCTCATGCCTGGCGGTCCTCGTCGGCATTCGGGTGGTCGGGATGCTGATACGAGACGAGCTCGGCCAGAAACGGACTGGCGTCCATGTCGGCATCGGTGGTGCGGTCCGGCAGCGCGTGCAGGCGGCCCGCATAGGGCAGCCGCGCCTCGATGCCGAACTGGATCGTCGGCTCGATCGCAGCCGGGTCGTCGAAGGCCCCGATGGCGATCGCCGGCCCGTCCGGCGCCTCGTAGGTCAGCGGCGTGCCGCAGGCCTCGCAGAAGCCGCGCATCACATGGCTGGACGACTGGAAGCGCTTCGGCTCGCGCCGGGTCCAGACGAGCCCGTCCTTCGGCACGCTGACGAGCGGCGCATAGAAATGGCCGAACGCCTTCTGGCACATGCGGCAATGGCAGATCGACGCCCTGCCCAGCGTGCCCGTGACGCGGAACCGCACCGCGCCGCACTGGCACCCACCCGTGTGAACCATCGTCCTGCACCCCTCAAACCGTTCCGCGCCAACCGGCGCCGCTGCGGCCAGGATAGACCTGCGCCGACCAGCATCCAACGGCCCACGCCAGATCTCAACCGTCGTCTCGGTCGCCCGACGCCGCGCCTGGAGTGTCCTCAGGACACTGCCGTCACAGCTCCTGCGCGAAGCGCTCCGTGGCCTTCAGGAGCTCGTCCAGGATTCCCGGCTCGGCAAAGGCATGGCCGGCGCCTTCGACCATCCGGTAGTCGGCGCGGTCCCAGGCCTGCGCCAGTTGCCATGAGGTGATCGCCGGCGTGACGACGTCGTAGCGTCCCTGCACGATGACGCCCGGAATGTCGGCCAGCCGCCCGGCGTCGCGGATCAGCTGCCCCTCCTCCAGCCACAGGTCGTGATAGAAGAAATGGTTCTCCAGCCGGGCGAAGGCGATGGTCGCGTCCGAGACGCTGCCATTGGTCGCCGGCCCGCCGTTGGACTCCGTCCGCAACATGACCGTCGCCGATTCCCAGCCCGTCCAGGCGCGGGCCGCCTCGGCGCGCACGGCCCGGTCGGGGTCGGTCAGCCGCTTGCGATAGGCCGCGATGATGTCGTCCTGCTCCGCCGCCGGGATCGGCCCCAGCAGATTCTCCCAGCGGTCGGGGAACAGCCGGTTGGCGCCGCCGTCGTAGAACCAGTCGAGTTCGGCCCGCCGGCCGGAAAAGACGCCGCGCAGGATCAGCCCCGAGACGTGCTGCGGATGGGTCTCGGCATAGGCCAGCGCCAGGGTCGCACCCCAAGAGCCGCCGAACATCAGCCAGCGCGGCACGTCGAGCAGCGTGCGCAGGCGCTCCAGATCCTCCACCAGATGCCAGGTGGTGTTCGCCTCCAGCTGACCGAGGGGCGTCGAGCGGCCACAGCCGCGCTGGTCGAAGAGCAGGATGCGGTAGCGTGCCGGGTCGAACAGCCGCCGGTGCTGCGGCGAGGCGCCGCTGCCCGGCCCGCCATGCAGGAACACGACGGGGATTCCATTCGGATTGCCGCAGAGCTCGTAATACAGCTCGTGCCCGTCGCCGACGGGAAGGCGTCCGGTCTCGTAGGGCTCGATGGAAGGATAGGGTTTGCGCGGGGGTTCTCTCATTCCTCGCCTTGTAGGGTGCATGACGCAGTAATGCACCGGCAGGGCTGATGAATTCGTGGCGAGCGGCGACGGATGTCGGGGGAACGCGCCCTCGGCGCCGCACAAGGCCCGGCGCTACGGGCCCAAGAGCCCTGCGTCATGCCGTCTCAGCCGATCCGCGCACCGCTCGACGCCGGCGGATCAAGTCCGCGGATGACGGCACTTAGGTATCGCCGTCACCCGCGCTGCAGCGCCTAGCGCTTCACTTCCCAGGTGGTGACGCGCTCGCCGGTGTCCGGGTCCTTGCCGTCCTTCAGCTGGATGCCCTGCGCCAGCAACTCGTCGCGGATCCGATCGGCCTCGGCGAAGTCTTTCGCACGCAGCAGGTCGAGGCGTTTGTCGATGGCCTCGAGCACGTCGCTTCGAGCTAAGCCGAGGGTTGCGAGTTCCGCGGATTCGACGGCTTCATTCGCCTCCTCAAGCGCCCCGCGTATTCCCGAAGCCTGAGCCGCCCGTCTTTGACGAGCATTATCGAAATCAGAATGGTCGAAGAGGCCTAGAAGGACCAGGGTTGCGGCCACATCGTCGTCGGCGCGATTTAAACGCCGCAGTTCTGCCAATGCGTTAGGCGTATTCAGATCGTCTCGCAACAACGCGACAACGCTTTCGATGGGAGTGCCCACTTCCGGCACCCACCGCTGCGTTATCCGCTTGAAGGATGTCAGGACGGACGCAGCCTCCTCCAGCCGCTTCACCGAAAAGTCGATCGGCTCGCGGTAATGGGTCATCAGCATGGCCAGCCGCAGCACCGCGCCGGGCCATTTGCGCCCGCCGAAGGTTTCAGTGTGCAGGAGGTCGTGGATGGTGACGAAGTTGCCCTCGGACTTCGACATCTTGCGGCCCTCCACCTGGAGGTAGCCATTGTGCATCCAGACCTGCGCCATGGCCTCGGTACCGTGGGCGCAGCGCGACTGTGCGATCTCGTTCTCGTGATGCGGGAAGATCAGGTCCAGCCCGCCGCCATGGATGTCGAAGGTCCGGCCGAGATAGGCCTCGCTCATCGCCGAGCATTCGATGTGCCAGCCGGGGCGGCCCTTGGGCATGCCTGTGCGGCCCGACGCTTCCCAGGCCGCGCGGCCCCAGGGCGCTTCCCAGCCGGGCTGGCCCGCCGAGGACAGCTTCCACAGGACGAAGTCGCCGGGATTGCGCTTGTGGCTGTCGACGGCGATGCGCGCGCCGGCCCGCTGCTCGTCCAGCCGGCGGTTGGAGAGCTTGCCGTAGTCGGGCATCGAGGTGACATCGAACAGCACCTCGCCGCCGGCCTCGTAGGCATGCCCCTTCTCGATCAGCGTGGCGATCATCGTCACCATGTCGTGGCCGTCGCCGCGACCGGTGACGAAGTCGGTGGCGCGCGGCTCGTGGTCCGGCGGCAGGCAGCCCAGCGCCGCGACGTCGGCGTGGAACTGGTCGGTCGTCGTCCTGGTGACCGTGGCGATCGCCGCGTTCAGCGGCAGCTCCGGATAGTCCCGCGCCGCCCGCGCGTTGATCTTGTCCTCGACGTCGGTGATGTTGCGCACATAGGTGACGTGCTCGGCGCCATAGAGATGGCGCAGCAGCCGGTAGAGGACGTCGAAGACGATCACCGGCCGGGCGTTGCCGATATGGGCGTAATCGTAGACGGTCGGGCCGCAGACATACATGCGAACGCGCCGCTCGGCCTCGGCCTTCCCCGGATCCTGCCAGTCCAGCGGCCGGAAATCCTCCTTGGCGCGCTGCATGGTGTTCCAGAGCGTCAGCCCACGATAGCCGTCGTCCATCACTCGTCCCCGGTCGTCTGCGTCGTTGCGAAAGGCACTCGCTACCCCCTATCGGCCCGCCTGACAAATCGGCCCCGGCACGTGGCAGCGGCACCACACGATTCCTGACGTTAGGACATCTTCCTTGATTGCCGCAGGGCTGGGCAATTTTCGTTTGCCGACTACGCCAAAACCGAAACGTTCCGGTCGCCGGGGGTCCGTCCCATGTGACGCGATTGCCACGGTGCGAACCAATCGCCGGGGACCCGACAGCGTTTGCATTTTGCTTTAGCGATGGCCGCTAAACTGTCGCAATCGGGGCCATTGATCGCAGTCCCATCCAGCCAACGAGACAGGCCATGAGCAGCAGCAGCAAGACCATCGAATTTCGCTCCAGGAGCGAGCGCGAGCGCGAGATCCTTCTCGAGCGCAACTATCGCGAGATCGGCAACCGCGCCATCGCGGCCGCCAGCCAGGCCTGCTGCAAGCAGAAGCGGATCGAGGTGCGCACCGACAATCGTGCGCCCCACGACCTGACGGCCGCTCACTGAGCGATCGGCGCGGACCTTACAGGTCCACGCTCATCAGCAAGGTGATGGACAGGAGCGCCATCACCGCCGCGATCAGACCATCCAGGACCCGCCACGCGGCGGGTCTGACAAACACCGGCGCGAGCAGCCGCGCGCCGTAGCCCAGTGTCGCGAACCAGACCGCCGAGGCGAGCATCGCCCCACCGGCATAGGCCGTGCGTTCGGCCGCCTGCTCGTAGCGGGCCGACAGGCTGCCCAGAAGCACCACCGTGTCCAGATAGACATGCGGATTGAGGAAGGTCAGGCCGAGCACGACGCCGACCGCCGCGCGCCGGCTCATGCTGCGCCCGCCGCGCACCGCCATCGCATCGGGGTGCAGCGTCCGCCGCAGGGCAAGCGCCGCATACACGGCCAGGAAGGCCGCCCCGCCCAGCGTCACCAGCCGCACCAAGTCCGGCGCGCCGGTGATCAGCGTGCCGAGCCCCGCGACGCCGGCGGCGATCAGGGCCGCATCCGCCAGCGCGCACACCAGCACCACCGCCAGCACGTGATTGCGCACCAGCCCGCGCTCTAGCACGAAGGCGTTCTGCGCCCCGATCGCCACGATCAGGCCGAGGCCCAGGGCAAAACCCCGCCCGCCGGCGGCGATCAGCTCCATCGGATGCGCGTCTCCCGTTCCGGCCGCAATCGCCTCAATGGGCGGCGATGAAGGCCGTCAGGATCTCGCGCGCCGCGACGAGGTCGCGCTTGTCGATCATCTCCGCGACGGTGTGGATGTAGCGGGTGCCGACGGCGATGCCGACCGCCCGGGCCCCGGCTGCGGACTGCTGCACCGCGGCGCCGTCCTGCCCGCCCCGGGCCAAGATGGTGCGCTGGAAGGCGATGTCCTTGGACCGGGCCAGCGCTTCGATCTCACGCACCAGATCGATGTCGGCGATGAAGGAGCCATCCTTCAGGTGCAGGCCGAAGCCCTTTCCCTGAACCGTGGTGCGGTCCTTTTCGGGCACGCCCGGCGTGTCGCAGGCCAGCGTCGTGTCGACGCCGATCCCGATGTCCGGCTGCACGCCGAAGGCCGCCGTCTTGGCGCCGCGCAGGCCGACCTCTTCCTGGGCCGTGAAGGCCACCGTCAGTTCGCAATCGTGGGTCTCGCCGGCCTTGACCAGCTTGCGCACCGCTTCCAGGCCGAGCCAGCAGGCGATGCGGTTGTCGAGCGCCTTGGAGACGATCTTCTCGCCCATCTCCTCGAAGGGCTCGTTCATCACCACGAAATCGCCGATCTGGACCATGTCCTTGGCGGCGGCGCCATGGCCGATGTCGACGAAGAACTCGTTCGGCTCCGGCATCTTCTTGCGCTCTACGGGCGACTGGATGTGGATCGGCTTCCCCTCGGCGTTCATCACGCCCTTGTGGTCGCCATTGTCGGTGCAGACCAGGACGCGGCGCGAGAACAAATTGCGCGGGTCGAACCCGCCGACCGGATCGATGTGGATGAAGCCCTTGTCGGTGACGTGGCTGACCAGGAAGCCGATCTCGTCCATATGGCAGAGGAGCATCACCTTCTGCGGGTTCTCGCCCTTGCCCTTGCGGGTGCAGATCAGCGAGCCAAGCGTGTCGACGCGGATCTCGTCGAAGAGCCCCTCGGCTTCTTGGATGATGAGGTCGCGCACGCGGTGTTCGCGTCCCGGCACGCCGGGGGTTTCGCACAGGCGTTTCAGAAGATCGGTGTTCACGGGGCTATCGTCCTGTTTGATAGATCAGAAGAGCGAGGGCTGGACCGGGCCGGCCGGATCGCCGGCATCCTCGGCGGGTTCGGGTTCCACCGGAAACTGGAGATCGGGGCCGGTATTGGCAACCTTGTTGACCTTGTCCGACACGCGCACCGGTTCGAAGAAATTATCGTTGGCACCGGTCAGGATGTCGGCAACCGAGGCCGGATCGTTCGTCCGGCAGTCCAGCCACCGCTCATGGTCGCGCGGCGCGACGACCACCGGCATCCGGTCATGGATCGGCGCGAGGCTCCGGTTGGCCGCCGTCGTCACGATGGTCGCCGTGTCGATCTCGCTGCCGTCCGGTCCCAGATAGGTCTCCATCAGCCCGGCAAAGGCGAAGGGCCGGCCGTCGGCGGGACGCAGGAAATACGGCTCGGACTTCGCCTTGCCCAGCCGCCGCCACTCGTAGAAGCCGGTCGCCGGCACCAGGCAACGCCGGTAGCGCATGGCGCCGCGAAACGCGTTCTTCTCGGCCACAGTCTCGGCGCGGGCATTGATCAGCAGCGGAAACCGCTTCACGTCCTTGACCCAGGAGGGGATCAGGCCCCATCGCACGATCAGGGCCGCGCGGTTCGGCAGATTGGCGCCCGGCCGTTCCGGCTGGCCGCCGATGACGATCGGGATCGGCTGGGTCGGTGCAATGTTGTAGCGTGGCGGAAACGGGTCGAGCTCCGCCAGTGCCAGCAGCGCGGCGATCTCGTCCGGGGGCGCCGTCAGGGTGAAACGTCCGCACATGGCCGTTCTTGAGCCGCAGAGCCGGCGTTCTGTCAAGCAAACTCGGCCGGTGGGCGACCTCCGGCCAGGGAGAAACAGCCGCATGAGCGATGACGCCCCCGGCCCGCTCTTCGCCGTATCCTGCACGATGGTTCGCGGCGACCGGCTGCTGCTGGTCGAACGCGGCCGCGCGCCCTTTGCCGGCCTGCTCAGCCTGCCGGGCGGCAAGGTGCGCTTCGGCGAGCCGGTCGCCGATGCGGCGCGGCGCGAACTGGCCGAGGAGACAGGTGCGTCGGCGGGCGACCTCGCCTTCGTCACCCTGCACGAGGCGATCGACGCGCAGTTCCATGCGGTGATCGCCGTCTTCGGCGGTCGGCTCGGCGCCGATGCCACGCTGGCGGCGGCGGACGACGCGGCGGCGCTCCACTGGCTGACGATGCAGGAGCTCCGGGCCGCCGACGCCGCGGGCCGCACGACGCCCGGTCTTTACGCTGTCGCGACGAAGGTCCTCACCACGCTGGCGGAAAGCTGACAGACCGGATGGACGCCGTTCGGCGCGATTTCTGTTGCGCGAATGGCGCAGATGCGGGAGATAAGCGGTTCTGCGCCGGACCGATCGTTGCAATTGTCTTAACGAAGGACGAAACATCGGCCATGCGTCGAATGAAGACAGCGGCGATGGCCGTCATGGTGGTGTGCCTCGCCGGCTTTGTGGCGGTCGATCACCGGGGCTTTGCCCAGGAGAGCGCGCCGGAGGAGGCCGCGCCCGAAGCCCCGCTTGCCGTGCGCAGCGAAGCGCCGTTCATGAAGCCGCTGGGCCGCCTCGCGTCGATCCTGGGCTCCGTGCACTTCCTGCGAACCCTGTGCGGCGACGAGGACGGCGCCGTCTGGCGCGTCAAGATGGAAGAATTGCTGGCGGCGCAGGCGCCCGGAGAGGCCGACCGCCGCTATCTGGTCGGCAGCTTCAACAGTGGCTACCGGGCGTTCGAATCGACCTACAGGGAATGCACCCCCGCCGCGCGGGTCGCGGTGAACCGCTATCAGGGCGAAGGGGTGACTCTGGCGCGGGAAATCAGCGCCAGATACGGAAATTAACCGATGATTAACGGTTCGGAAAAACCGCGGCCCAGTCCGCGCCCGGATCGTGCTAGGACCTTAACGGGACGTGAAGCTGAATGGCTGGAATTGAGGGAATCGGAATGATCGATTTGCAGAGCGCCGAACTGGACGAGATGATCCAGGCCGAAAAGAAGCAAGTCGCATTCGAGTATCACAACGAGGCCTGGGCCGACGGCATCTCCGACGGCATCGAGGCAGAGATCCTCGCCGAGACGGCCATTGCGACCGCCCTGACCGAGCTGGTGCGCCGGCATGGCGAGGACGACGTCCTGGAGATGGTCGAAACCCTGCGCCAGCGGATCGAATTTGGCGAGTTCCGCCCGGACCGGATCCTGCAGTAGCGCGTCCGCCCCCTCTGCGGCCTGACCCGTCGGCCGCATCCGCCCGTCCAACGCATCGGAGGTCCGTCGTGCCGACGCGCCTGACCCATGCCCTCGGCCTTGCCGCTTTCGCGCTCATCTGGCTCGGCGCGGACGGCGCCCTGGCGTTTTCCCAGATCGATTCCGTCGAGGGCCGCTCCGACTCGCGCGAGGGCATCATCGCCGTCCCGCTGCCGCCCCTGCCGGAAGTGCCGGGCAACCGGAACGACGACGCGCGGCCGCATCTGCCTGGCGAAGGCACCGATGCCGGCGAGGTGCCGATGTCGCCGGAAGACGAGGCCGAGGGCGAACCGACGGACGCGCCCGCCGCGTCCCCGGACGAACGCGATGGCGACTCGCCGCCGGATGCCGTCTCCCCGCAGGATCCGCCCGGCGAGCCCGCCGGCTGGACACCGCGAGACCCGAACCGCCCGCACCCCGAAGGCCCGGCCAGCCACTACCGTCCGGCCGAGATCCCGGCCACCGCCCTGCCCTCCGAGATCGCCTATGGCGATTCCGGCCTGCCGCGCCCGGTCCGCGATCTGCGCGCCCGGCTCATCGCCATCGCCCGAAGCGGCGAGATCGAGAAGCTGGCGCCCTATATCGAGAGCGGCGCCGACGGCACGGTCCTGTCATTTGGCAATGCCGGCGACGACCCCATCGCCTTCCTGAAATCGGCATCCGGCGACGACGAGGGCATCGAGATTCTGGCGATCCTGCTCGAAGTGCTCCAGTCCGGCCATGCGCGGGTCGAGCCGGGCACCGAGGACGAGATCTTCGTCTGGCCGTACTTCACCCAGCGGCCGATCGATTCCCTGACCAAGCCGCAGCTGGTGGAATTGTTCGAGCTGGTGACCGCCGGCGACTACAAGGCCATGCGCGAGTTCGGCGCCTACAATTTCTACCGGGTCGGCATCTCGCCCGACGGTCGGCTGGAATTCTTCGTCGCCGGCGACTGAGCCGGCTTCCGACCCCTGCCTATCCGGTCGCTTCGGCCTTCAACCGCGCGATCTGCGCGGCGGTGTCCTGCGCGCCCATCGCTTTTGCCGCGCCGAGGGCATCCATCCCGTCCACGGCCCGGGCGTTCAAATCGGCGCCGCGCGCCAGGAACGTCTCCACCATCGCAGTGCGGTTGAACATCGCCGCCATCATCAGCGGCGTGCGCCCGTCCGGTCCCGTCCCGTCGACGGACGCGCCATGGTCGAGCAGCAGCTGCGCGATCCCGGTCTCGCCCTTGAAGGCGGCCCCGGCCAGCGGCGTCTGCCCACGGTCGTTGGTAAGCGAGGGATCGGCGCCGCGCGTCAGCAGCAATTGCGTCAGCTCCACATGGCCGTGATAGCTCGCCAGCATCAGCAGGCTGTCGCCCTTGTCGTTGCGCAGGTTCGGCGGCAACCCCTTGTCGAGGAAATCCGCCATGGCGACGGCATCGCCGCGGCGCGCCGCCTCGAAGACCATGGCCGCGAGCGCCAGCGTCTCCTCGTCGAATTCCGGGGCCGGACCGTTCGCCTCGTCCTGCATGGTCGTCTCCTCGATTGCTTGCATGGGCACCATGCCGACTTAAGCAGTCTGCCGCCGATGCCAAGGCGTGCGCCGGGCCGCAGCCCGGGTCAGGCGCGCGGCGCCAGCGTCTCGACGAATTCCGCCGGCTCGCCCGTCGAAGGTGCCACGAGGTCGCCCTCCCACATGGCGCGCCGGCCGCGCACCATCGTGCCCACCGGCCAGCCGGTCACGGCCTTGCCGTCATAGGGCGTCCATTGCGAGCGCGAGCCGATCCAGGAATCTGTGATCGTCTGCTGGCGCTTCAGGTCGACGATGGTGAAGTCTGCGTCGTAGCCGAGCGCGATGCGCCCCTTGCGCGACAGGCCGAAGATCCGCTGCGGGCCGGCCGAGGTCAGGTCGACGAACCGGGCCAGGCTCAGCCGCCCGTTGGCGACATGGTCCAGCATGATCGGCACGAGGGTCTGGACGCCGGTCATGCCCGAGGGCGATTTCGGATAGACCGCAGCCTTCTCCTCCAGCGTATGCGGCGCATGGTCGGAGCCGAGCACGTCGATGACGCCCGCCGCGATTCCCTGCCAGATGCCGTCGCGATGCCTGCTCTCGCGCACCGGCGGATTCATCTGCAGCTTGGTGCCCAGCCGGGCATAGTCGTCGGCGGTCATGGTCAGATGATGCGGCGTCGCCTCGCAGGTGGCGTTGCGCTTGTGCGCGCCGAGATAGGCGATCTCCTCCGCCGTCGAGATGTGCAGGACGTGGATGCGCGCACCGACCGCCTCGGCGATGCCGACCAGCCGCTCGGTGCATTGCAGCGCCGCCACCGTGTCGCGCCAGACCGGATGCGAGGCGGGATCGCCCTCGACCCTGAGCCCAGCGCGCTCGCGCAGCCGGAACTCGTCCTCGGAATGGAAGGCCGTGCGGCGGCGGGTGCGGCGCAGGATCTCGCGCACGCCCTCGTCGTCCTCCACCAGCAGCGAGCCCGTCGACGAGCCCATGAACACCTTGATGCCGGCCGCGCCGGGCAGGCGCTCCAGTTCGGCGACGTCGACGGCGTTCTCGCGGGTGCCGCCCACCCAGAAGGCGAAGTCGCAATGCATCCGGTGACGGCCGCTCGCCACCTTCTCGGCCAGCGCCCCCTCGCTGATGGTCAGCGGATTGGTGTTGGGCATCTCGAAGACACAGGTGACGCCGCCCAGGACCGCGGCGCGCGAGCCGGTCTCCAGATCCTCCTTGTGGGTGGCGCCGGGCTCGCGGAAATGCACCTGGCTGTCGATAACGCCGGGCAGGACGTGCAGGCCGGTGCAGTCGACCGTCTCGCCCGCCGAGGCGGCGTCCAGCGTGCCGATCGCGGCGATGCGCCCGTCGCGAATGCCGACGTCGCGCTGGCCGGCCCCGTCCTGGTTCACCACGATGCCGCCCTTCAGGATCGTTTCGAAGGTCGCGGCGTTGCTGGCGGTCGTTCCCATGGCGTCGTTCCGTGCTTGTCCCTCTGGTGTGCCCGGCTTACGTAAACGGGCAGGATCACACAAGCGAGCCGTCCATGCCTTATGTCCGCCTGCCGGAGCGCAGCCTGCTTACCGTCACCGGGGAGCCTGCCCTTCATTTTCTGCAGAATCTGGTCACCGCCGACCTCGACCATCTCGGCGACGGCGAGATGCGCCCCTGCGCGCTGCTGACGCCCCAGGGCAAGATCCTGTTCGAATTCCTGATCGGCCGACAGGCGGACGGGTTTCGCCTCGACGCAGCGGCGGCGGCGGCGAACGACCTGAAGAAGCGGCTGACGCTCTACAAGCTGCGCACCAAGGTCGGCATCGATGCGCTGGATCTGCCCGTCCTGGCGGTATGGGAAGCGCCCGGCCTCGCCGCGCCCGAGCTTTACGCCGATCGGCGTTTTCCCCAAGGCGAGATGGCCCGGCTGTACGGCACTGCGCCGGACGGGATTGCCGAAGCGTCGGCCGACGACTATCGCATCCGCCGCATCCGCGCCGGCATCGCCGAGGCCGAGACCGACTATCCCGGCTCCGACGTCTTTCCCCATGACGTGCTGTTCGACCAGAATGGCGGCGTCTCCTTCCACAAGGGGTGCTTCGTCGGCCAGGAGGTCGTCTCGCGCATGCAGCATCGCGGCACGGCACGGCGGCGGCTGATGCTGCTCTCCGGCGAACGGCATCTGACGCGCGGCGCCAATATCGAGGCCGGCGGCAAGACCATCGGTACCGTGCTGGCAACACAGGACACCGAGGGCTTCGGCTTCATGCGCATCGACCGGCTGGCGGCGTCCCTGTCGCGGGGAGAAGACCTGTCGGCGGACGGCGTGCCGGTGACTGCGACCATCCCGCCCTGGGCCGGCTTCGCCCTGCCCGACCCTGCCAATGCCGACCCTGCGGGTACAGACCCGGCGGGAAGCGAGGCATGAGCCGCACCGATTCCAGGCCGCAGCGCGTGTGGCAGCGAATGCTGTCAGGCCGGCGCCTCGACCTTCTCGATCCCTCTCCCCTCGACATAGAGATCGAGGACGTCGCCCATGGCCTGGCGCGCGTGGCCCGCTGGAACGGCCAGACCCGCGGCGATCACGCCTTTTCCGTCGCCCAGCATTCGCTGATCGTGGAGGCGATCGTCGCGCGCCGCGAGCCCGATCCGCGCTGGCGGCTGGCCGCGCTGCTGCATGATGGCCCCGAATACGTCATCGGCGACATGATCTCGCCCTTCAAGAGCGTCATGGGCGGCGACTACAGGCAGGTCGAGAAGCGGCTGCAGGCGGCGCTGCATCTGCGCTTTTCCCTGCCGGCGACCCTGCCCCCGGCGGTCGAGAAGGCGATCAAGGCCGCCGACCGGCTGTCCGCCTATCACGAGGCGACGCTGCTGGCGGGCTTCGACGAGCGTGAGGCGGCCCAGTTCTTCGGCCGACCCGGCCCGGTCCTGCTGGAAGCGGCCGATTTTACGCCGGTGCCGACCGCGGCCACGGAAGCAGCGTTCCTAGCCCGCTTCGCCGCACTGGACGCCGCGCTCGCCGCCCATGCGGGCGCAGATGGCGCGCTGTCGGCCAAAGCGTCGCGCCAGGGGTGACAATCGCGCCCGCCGGCGCGATATGTGAAGCCATGTCCTATCTCGTCGTCTCGTCCCTCGCCGATCTCCACATGACCGTCGCCGATCACGGCGCGCTCGACCTGGTCACGCTGATCAATGCCGATACGCAGGTGCCGCGCCCGCCGTCCATCGCGGAAGCGCGCCACCTTTTCCTCGGCTTCAACGACATCGTCGAGGAGATCGACGGGATGACCGCCCCGGCGGTCCACCATGTCGACCAACTGCTGGAATTCGGCACCCGCTGGAACCACGAAAAGCCCCTCGCGATCCACTGCTTTGCCGGCATCAGCCGCTCCACCGCCGCCGCCTACATCACCGCCATGGCGATCAATCCCGATCTCGACGAAAAGGCCCTGGCCGAGGAACTGCGCCGCCGCGCCCCCTCCGCGACGCCCAACGCCCGCCTCGTCGCCTTCGCCGACGACCGCCTCGGCCGCAATGGCCGCATGGTCGACGCCATCCGCTCCATCGGCCGCGGCGCGGATGCGTTTTCCGGCACGCCGTTCGTGTTGCCGCTGACGCTGTAAGCCGCGAATAGCCCAAGCTCTATTCGACCCTCGTGTGGGCAGTCCTGCTGGCGCTGGTCGTTGCCGGCTAGATCCGGCGGGCAGGCGCACCGGCCGTCGCCGCCGTGGGCTGAAAGATCGCCACGGGTTTGCTGGATCGGTCACCACCTTGCGATTATCTCGAAGTTGCCGCTTGCTTTCCCGACACCGGCTCGACTGAATTGTGGAGCGATCGGCCCAGCAGCCGCATCACCTTCGCTGCCCCCCGATCGTACAGGTGATATGAGCGGCGAACACGTGGGGTTCCGGCACCAGAGTGGGTTCCCGTATGCGGCCCCGGCACCCGCGAAGACTGGCGTTATCGCGTGCTCCCCGACGGTTTGCAGCCGTCCGGTCTCGGTCGCCTTCAGGCGTCAAATGCTGAGCGGCGAGAGCGCAGTCACGACGGTGTCGTCCGCCTCCTGCCGCCGCCGCCGCTCGGACATCGCGGCGAGAAGACTAAGCGGCTCCCCGCGGGCCAGCTTCCCCCGCATCGACGGTCCGATCTGGACTGCCCCCAGCGATGCAGGGTCGGGCAAAGCCACCGGCGCCGCCTGCCAACCGCGCGATGTCCGTCCGTACGCGCTTTGAGAGTCGGTAGAGCGGTGCCCCATGCTCGCAGCTACTGTCAGGGCGACATCGATAATCGCCCGATCGTCCGGTGGCCCATCGAGGTCCGCAAAGCCGGCGCGTGTCATGTTCGCTCGGGCCTGATGCCGCGTCGTTCGGAGCACAACGCGCGAGCACGAGTCCCGTATACTGCGAAGCGCTCGAGCAAGGCGAGCGACCACGGGGACGCTGTTTCCGCCCGCAGCGTCGACGTCGTCGCGGAGCGTCGCAAGAACTGCACCGATGCGCCCCAACTCGTCCGCGCTCCGAAAGCAGTTCGGAAGCTGGAGCACGTTCGTCGCACCAGTCCCCCGGCCGTTGTGGTCGGAGAATTTCGCGCAGCGGACGAGAAGTGCGGTACCGCACAGCGGTCGTGGTCGAGTAGCTCGGCTATTCGGCTTCGCCCTCACAGATCCGGGCATGCGGCTTTCCCGCACCCGGCTCTTCCCGGAAGTTACCCGCATGGTACCCTTCGTGGCGT